>JBATMU010000097.1:0-7705 GCA_049289995.1 Rhizobiaceae bacterium
TGGCCGGGCTCTGCCGCTTGGCCGCCTTCCCCACGGACGGTTTGCCGCTATACCGGGCGGACATCGGCAAACCGAACATGGAATCAACCGGCTTGGCTGCGCAAGAACCCGACTTCATCCTGTTTCGTGACGATATCGAACGCATGGACATGCGTTTTGATGCGCCGCTCAGGCTGTTGACGGCTAACACCCTAACCGAACTTGAAACGCTCTTTGCGGAAGCCGAAATCGCGCGGCGGGAGGGCCATTGGCTGGCCGGCTGGTTTTCCTACGAGGCCGGGGCGCTGTTCGAGCCCAAGCTGGCGGCCAGCTTGCCCGAAGGCCGGCGCATTCCGCTCGCCATGCTGGGCGTGTTTTCACCGCCCGCTTTTGACCCCATCGCAAATGCCCCGCAGCGCCGTGATGAACCGGCCCTGACCGCACCGCGAGCGGACTGGTCGCAAAAGGACTATTCCAGCCGGTTCAACATTCTGCACGGCCATCTGGCGCGCGGCGATTGCTACCAGGCCAATCTGACCTTCCCGGTCCGCGCCCGTTGGCAAGGTGAGCCAATGGCAATTTTTGATGATCTGTCGGCGCGGCAGCCGGTCAAGCATGCGGCGTTCGTCAATCTTGGCGAGACGAAAATCCTGTCGCGTTCGCCCGAACTGTTCTTTCGGGTCAGCCGCGACGGCTGGATCGAATCCCTGCCGATGAAAGGCACGGCCAAGCGCGGCGCCACCAAAAAGCTGGATGCAGCGCAAATCCGCTTTTTGAAGACCGATCCGAAGAACCAGGCTGAAAACCGCATGATCGTCGACCTCTTGCGCAATGACATTTCGCGCATTTCGGAAGTCGGAACGCTGTCGGTGCCAAAGCTGTTTGATGTCGAGACCTACAGCACGCTGCACCAGATGGTTTCACTCGTGCGGGCAAAGCTCCTGCCCGACCTTACACTGCGCGACATTTTCCAGGCGCTGTTTCCGTGCGGATCGATCACCGGCGCGCCAAAACTGTCGGCCATGACCAACCTGCAGAAGTTGGAGCAGAAGCCGCGCGGCATCTATTGCGGCGCGATCGGCTGGGTTGCGCCCGACGGGTCGATGTCCTTCAATGTCGCCATCCGCACGCTCACCCTGTTTCCCGAAGGCGAAGCGGTGTTCAATGTCGGCGGCGGCGTGGTATTCGATTCCACCGCTGAATCCGAGTATGCCGAATGCCTGTTGAAAGCCCGCTTCGCCCTGGGCAGCCAGACGATCTCGTCCTGATCGAGACCTTTCGGTACGAGCCGGCCCGGTTTGTGCCGGACGCCGGATTTGTCCGCCTGCCGCGCCATCTCGCCCGCATGGCGGCAAGTGCTGCGGCGCTTGGTTTCATTTTCGATGAATCTGCCGCGCGGGCCAAGCTGACGGCAATTGGCGATCCTCTTGTTCACGAAGATCGTGGGGCAAAACGCATCCGCCTTTCCCTGAAACGCGATGGAGCATTCAGCCTAGCCACTCAGCCCTTTGCGCCCCTACCCCCGAATTCTGTATGGCGGCTGGCCATTGCGAAAAACCGCCTGGATTCGGCCGATCCGCTTTTGCGGCACAAGACCAGCCGCCGCAGCGCTTACGAAAAGGCGCGCGCCGCGTTTGATGCCGGGCAGGCTGACGAGGTGCTGCTGTGCAACGAACGCGGCGAAATCTGCGAAGGCACGATCACCAATGTCTTTGTGCAGCGGCCCGACGGCTCTCTCGCAACCCCGCCGTTGGCGTGCGGCCTGCTGCCGGGCGTGCTGCGCGGCGAGCTTCTGGATAGCGGGAGGGCAGTGGAACAAGTGCTGAAACCGGCCGATCTTGGCGCTGGCGCGAAAGTTTTTGTCGGCAATTCGCTGCGCGGTTTGATCCCGGCAGCGCTAGTCTTGAACCTTCACGGAGGCTTGCATGTCTGACAATCCCGGCCATTTCGGCGGCCATCGCCCGCGCAAGATCGCTCCATTGGAGCCGGGTGCGGCGCCGTGGACCGAAAGCGAGCTTGCACGTCTGACCGGCGAAGCGCGCCAAAAGGCGGCGCGGCAAAATTTCCATGCCATAGGCTATGGCGAACTGGCTGAAAGCGAATGGGCCGAAGCAGGCCTTGCCGCACCCGATCTCGCTGCCATGCGCCATAGCCGTCTCACCCGGCTGCGTGCCGAGCTCAAGCGCCGCGATATGGCAGGCATCCTGCTCTATGATCCGCTCAACATCCGCTACGCCGCCGACCACACCAACATGCAGCTTTGGACCGCCCACAACGCCTCGCGCTATCTGGTGCTGATGACCGAAGGCCCGTCGGTGCTGTTCGAGTTCCAGAACTGTTTTCACCTGTCCGACCATACCGGCATGGTCGACGAAGTGCGGCCGGCCCGCTCTTGGATCTATATGTTTGCCGGTGACGGCATCGGCCCGTCGACTGCCCGTTGGGCCGCCGAGATCGCCGATATCGTCCGCGCCCATGGCGGCGGCAACAGGCGGCTGGCCGTTGATCATCTTGATGCCGAAGGCATGGCGGCACTGCAGGCCGAGGGCCTTTCGACATTCAATGGCGAAAGCATCATGGAGCGGGTGCGGGTCATCAAGACGGAACACGAACTCTCCGCAATGCGCCGCGCGGTGCACGCCTGCGAGCGCGCCATGGGCGAAATGGAGGCGGCCTTGCAGCCCGGCATGAGCGAAAACGATCTCTGGGCCATCCTGCATGCCGGCAATATCAGGCGCGGCGGCGAATGGATCGAAACCCGGCTTCTGGCGTCGGGGCCGCGCACCAATCCATGGTTTCAGGAATGCTCGGCCCGCATCATCGAGGCGGGCGATCTCGTTGCTTTTGATACCGACCTGATCGGGCCGTATGGCTATTGCTGCGATGTGTCGCGCACCTGGCTTGCCGGTGACGGCAAGCCGTCGAACGAACAGCGCGACCTCTATCAGATTGCCGCAGCCCAGATCGATACCAACATGGCGCTGATCAAGCCGGGCGTGACATTGCATGAACTCTCAAGCCGCTGCGCCTTGCCGCCCGCTGATTGCCTGCCCAACCGCTATGGCGTGCTGATCCACGGCGTGGGCCTCTGCGATGAATATCCGAGCGTGTTCCACCCGCAGGACATGGACGCTTCAACCTTCGATGATGTGATCGAACCGGGCATGGTGCTGTGCGTGGAAAGCTATATCGGCCGGCTCGGCGGTCATGAGGGCGTCAAGCTCGAGGAACAGGTGCTGGTCACCGAAACCGGCGTGGAAAAGCTGACGAAATACCCGCTTGATGCGCGGCTGTTGGGGTAAATGTGGTCGGCAGGCAAGCCGGCGGAATGCCCGCTGGCTTGCCTGCGAAATTGCAATTCTGCGCCGAATAAAAATTGGCAGGATTGTTCAATAAGTTCCGCCGCAGTCCCAGAATTCGCCGCAATAGTACAGATCGCACTTGTAGTTCCAGTAGCAAATCGTCCGTTCGGATGTTGCGTTGGTTGCCGACATCGGGACGCTCATTGAAGCTTCCTTGGCGCCTTTCATCGATGCCGCGCCGGAAATCAAGGCCCGGATATCATATGGCGCTGGTTTGCCGCCCGCCTTCGTTGTTTCCGGGTCGACGACATCAGCCTTCATGTCCGACAGCATTTTTGCCCCGACCATGACATACAAGGCGTCGCCATCCTTGCGGCCCAATGCAATCAAGCCGTTAGCGATTTTGACCCGAGCGCCCATTTCTGCGATTTCTGTTGCGCTCAATTTCGAGAGATCAGTTTTGTCTTCGGCATTTGCCACCGTCGACGGAACAAATGCAGCGACCAGTGCAATCAATGCGACTTTCATCTTCATTTTGTTTCCTTTCTGCATATTTTTCTCGACAACAGAAAGTCCAACGGGCCTATTCTGCCGTCAATTCAATTTTGCTTGATAATTGCGACGCAAATTTAAGGCAAATCAGGCATTTTTTCGCGCTACTTGCGTACTATTCGGCAGAACAACTCAGTTACGCAGCCAACAATTTCAGATGTCATTGGCTGCCGGGCTAGCTGCGCAGGCAGGCTTTGGTGTTAGACCAAGGAAGGCATGACAAAGAGCCGATGAAACCATTGAGCGAAGCTGGAAGCCAGTTGCGAGATATTCTGGCTCACTGCGTCAATGTGACGGCGAGCAGATAAATATCAGCTTCCTAGAAATCAAACCTTCTTTCGCTGCTGCTTGAACAGATTTGCCTGGATGAACGGAAGGCCCTTGCGCAGGTTCGTCCAACCTTTCGGATCAAGCAAATTGGCGGCGGGCTCAAACCTTTGTGCAATTGCCCAGGTTCGGCAATCGATGGCCGCGATATCGGCGCGCCCATCGGCCACGGCTTGAATCGAAGCCCGGTGCGAACCGGTCGCCAGCATGCCGGCCCAAAAACCGGCAAAATCTCTCACGCCTTGCGCTTCAAGATCGCGCTGCACGCAAAGATATCCGGACATGGAGTGCGGCTCGTTGAAAGCAAAGCGGAGACCCGTCAATTGACCTGGCAGCCTTGCTTCCCCCCCTTCCGGCGGAATCCGCCTAGCGGCATCCGCCCGCCGCATGACCAATGCCGACCGGTAAAACTCCCCCTGCCCGCCTTCAAAGGCCGAGTAGTCAGGCTGGCCAATGACCCGCACGTGCTGCGCGAGACCTGTTTTTTCAAGCGGTCCCCAGCAGGTCTGGGCAAAGACGAGCGCCGGGTGCCGCCACAGCGTGTGAAAATCCAGTTCATCAGGCGGCAGGCTGGCCGGATCGGGCGCAATCACGCGGCCAGCGGCGTCGCGTATTCCGCCCGGAACCGGCGGCATGTCGGCATTGCGCCGCGTCAGGAGCTGGGGCACGTCAATGCCTTGCGCCAGAAGTCCCGCCCTGATCGCCGCCCATTCGGCATCGACCTCTTCGCGCCGCTCCGGCCAGTCATACATGGGCAAAGCGGCGATGAAGGCGCTCACTCCGCTGCCTGCCCCAGATGTTTCTGCATTTCGGCATAGGCTGCCGCGCCGCCGCATTCGGGCGTGCGGCGCAGCACCGGATGCACGACCGGCTCCTTGGCCCTGAGCAGATATTTTACCGCCAGCGCCCGGTAATTCGGGAACACATAGCCGCCGTTCATGGCGATCCACTCATCACGGCTTGCCGCAAACAGCGCCGGCAATTTGTACCAGGCAAGCGCCGGATACTTGTGATGGACAAGATGCAGGTTGTTGTTGAGAAACAGGAACGACAGCGGCGAACGCTCGACAATGATGGTTCGGCCTTCCGGCGTCTCGTGCCATTGGTGCTCGGCATAGGTGCGCACTGCAATCAGCGACTGGCCAAGCCAGGCAGGCCCGAGCACATAGAGCCAGAACGGCATGTCAAACGTATTCAGGATCAGCGGCACGATCACCGCCAGCCCCAGAACATGCCTGACCCAGGCGCCGGCAATGGCGCTGTCGCCGGCGAGAATGGCGCGCGCATCGGAAACCGCCAGACCCACCGAGCCGAGCAGCGGATTGAGGATCACCCGGCCAAGCAGCGTGTTGTTGACGCGGAGCACGGCCTTGAACCAGCCCGGGAACTTCTCATGCGCAAACAGCGCCTTGTAATAGCTTTCTGGATCATCGAACGGATCGGTCAGCCGCACATCGGCATGGTGTTTGAGATGCACTGCCTTGAAGCGCCGGAACGGCCAGACCAGCCCGATCGGCAGCGCCACCAAAAGCTCGTTGAGCACGGCGCTGCGGGTCGGGTGGCCATGGCAGTTTTCATGCATCAGCGAGGATTGCAGCGCCACTGTCAGTGTCAGCAGCACGAACGCCAAGAAAGGCGAAAGCGGCCACAGGAAATGGCCCGCCAAGAACCACATTGCATAACAGCCGACGATAACCGCAAGCGTCAGCCACTCAACCGGCCGGCTGCGTGCCCCCAAGTCCTTCGAATCCATCATCAAACCCCGCCAGTCACGCTTCCGTGATGTCAGCAAGCGTCAGGAGCTTCAATGTGACAATGCGCACAATATGCGGTATTTGCGCTGCAAGTGCCGCAAATGTTGCGCAAATCCGGCAAAGGAGCCCAAATTGGACAAACGCGATCTCTCCGGGGAGTTCCGCAAGCGGCTCGGCGCGCTGATCGAGCGCTCGGGCCTCAACCAATCGGCTTTTGCGGCGCGCGCCGGCATTGACCGCTCGGCGCTCAGCCAGATGCTGTCCGGCGCCTCCACCCGGCTGCCGCGCTCCGAGACGCTGACCTTCATTGCCGCGATGAATGGCGTGACCATTGATTGGCTGCTCGGCCTGACGGCGCGCGAGGGCCAGACAGGCGAATTGCGCGCCGCACTCGAAATCGGCGAAGGCGCGGACGAACCCGAACAGACACTTCTGACCCGTTGGCACAGCGAAGCGGCCGGCACCAAGATCCGCTACGTGCCCGCCACCCTGCCCGACCAGCTCAAAACCCCGGCGCTGATCGCCTTTGAGGCGCGACATGGCGGGCGCAACGCCATTTCCCGCCAGGGCGAGGCCGATCTCAGGCTGGCCTGGAACCGCCGCCCCGACACCGACATGGAGGTCTGCATGCCGCGCCAGACGCTCGAGCATCTCGCCGAGGCGCGCGGTCCTTTTGCCGGCCTGTCTCAGGCCGCCCGCCGCGAGCAGCTTGCCCATATGGCGCAGCTGCTTGACGAGCTTTACCCCTCGTTCCGGCTTTATCTCTATGACGCGCGCAGCATTTTTTCCGCGCCCTATACGGTGTTCGGATCAAACCGCGCCGCCGTTTATATGGGCGGGCTCTATCTGGTGCTGAATGCGGTGGAGCCGGTGCGCACGCTCATACGCCATTTCGACGGGCTGGTCAGGGGTGCGGAGGTGGATGCGGGCAAGGTGGCGGATTGGGTGGGGAGAGTAAAGGGGTGAATCTCGCCCCTTTGACATCACATAACGATTTCTTTATATCCTTATCTCCCTTCCGAATCCGAGGCCTGCCATGACCCATCCGCTCCAGAAACTGCTCGACGAAAAAGGCGTGCTGCTCGCCGATGGCGCGACGGGGACGAACCTGTTTGCCGAGGGCCTGGAGGCGGGCGAAGCGCCGGAAGTGTGGAATTTTGAACACCCGGACAAGATTGCCGCCCATCACCGCAAGTTTGTTGAGGCGGGTGCGGATATCATCCTGACCAATTCGTTTGGCGGCACCCGCCAGCGCCTGAAGCTGCACAATTTTCAGGACAAGGTGTTCGAGACCAACAAAAAGGCGGCTGAAATTGCCCGTTCGGTGGCCGATGCAGCGGGCCGCAAGGTGATCGTCGCCGGGTCGGTCGGCCCGACCGGTGAATTGTTTGAGCCGCTCGGTGCGCTGACCCATGACGATGCGGTTGCGGCCTTCCGCGAACAGATCAAAGGCCTGAAGGCCGGCGGCATCGACGTGGTGTGGATCGAAACCATGTCGGCAGCCGAAGAAATGCAGACGGCATCGGAAGCGGCGATCGCCGAGAACATGCCGTTTGTCTATACCGGCTCGTTCGACACGGCCGGCAAGACCATGATGGGCCTGCATCCGCGCGACATCCACAAGGTGGCCGGGCCGCTTTCAGAAAAACCGTTTGCGGTCGGCGCCAATTGCGGCGTCGGCGCGTCCGACATCCTGGCTTCGATGCTGGAAATGACCGATGCGGCGCCGGACGCCAACATCATCGTCAAGGGCAATTGCGGCATTCCGGAATTTCGCGGCTCGGAGATTTT
>JBATMU010000098.1:0-1945 GCA_049289995.1 Rhizobiaceae bacterium
GTCGCGCGGGTGGCAGAGCCGCGGATGGGTCTCTTCGTAATATCCCCATTCGATCATGCCGCCTTCGGACGTGGTCGGATCACCTGTATCGCGCATATAGGCCGAATTGCCCTGGTCGCGCAGCAGCGGGTAGCCGATGTCCTTGCCGGTGCCGGCAAATTCCGTATAGGGCCCGAAAAAGGTCAGCGGGTGGTCTACCGGCATGACCGGCAGGTCTTCACCGGCCATTTCGGCAATCAACCGTCCCCACAGGCCGGCGCAGACCACGACATGATCGGCCATGATCGTGCCGCGCGGGGTGACAACGCCCTTGATGCGGCCGTTTTCGATGATTAGCGATGTGGCCGGCGTATTCGCAAAGCTCGCGAGCTTGCCGGCCTTCTCCGCCATATCGACCAGCTTGCCGGCCACGGTCTGCGAACGCGGAATGACCAGCCCGGCGTCTGGATCCCAAAGGCCGCCCTGTACCACCGATTCCTCGATCAGCGGGAATTTTTCCTTGATTTCGCTTGGCTCGATCAGCCGGGCGCGCGTGCCGAAGGCTTTGGCCGAAGCCACCTTGCGCTTGATCTCGTCCATGCGGGAATCGTCGCCCACACGCGCCACTTCAAGCCCGCCGATGCGCTCGTAATGGCCCATCTTCTCGAAGAAATCTATGGAGTACTGCGTGGTCCAGACCGACAGGAAGTCATGGCTTGTCGTATAGCAAAAGTCCGAGGCGTGCGCGGTCGAGCCGATGTCTGTTGGGATGCCGGACTTGTCGATGCCGACAATGTCATCCCAGCCGCGTTCAACCAGATGGTGGGCGACGCTGGCGCCAACGATGCCGCCCAGACCGATGATGACGGCCTTGGCCTTGACGGGAAATTTGGCCATGACGGGCTTCTCCTGATGAGCGTTTGGCGCACACTATTGCGCCCTGCCCGTCAGGCAAAGCCTGTTTGCGACATGCCCGCCTTTCCGGCGCGACGGCATGGCAAAACTTTGTGTTTCAGTCCGCCTGGGCGTCCAGGCGCGGCCGCCAGTTCGACAGGAGAATGAGGATGATTCCGGCGATGAACGGAAAATAGAACCGGTCATCCGGCAGCGGGAAACTGGCGAACTTGCCGCCAATGCCGATCATCAAGGCAAACAGCAGGCCATGGTCCATTTTTCCGATGATTTTCCCCGCCCGCCCCAGCAGCGCCCACGCTCCGGCAAAGCCGATCAGCAGCGGCGGCCAGTCATTGTTCAGCACGCCGACAATGAGGCCGCGCATGTAGCCCTTGGCCATGGCTGTCAGCGAAAAGTCCGGGTGAAATCCCGCCATGTCGTTCTGGATCTGCACATTGGAAAACCAGAAATGCGCCCACCAGCCCGGATGGCCGCCGGCATCGGCAATCAGCACGACCGCTGCAAATGCCGCAGCGAATGCCGTCAGATAGGCCCGCGCCTTCCAGCCAAACGCCAGCGCGGCAAGCAGCAGTGCAAAAATCAGGATCAGATTGTCCGGGCGGAACAGCACCGAAGTGGCAAGGATCGACATGCCGGTCCACGCCTTGCCATTGCGGATGGCCATGAGTGCGCCGACCGAAATCGCGCCAACCGCCATATCCGGCGTGGCGACCGTCGCCATCTCATAAGCGCCGGCCAACAGGAAGAGCGGCACGGCAAACACCAGCGAGGTGCGCGCCCCTGCCCGCGAAAGCCAGAAATAGCTCAACCCCGCAAAGGCGGCAAAACCGGCAAGGCTGATCAGATTGATCGAGCGGACAAGGCCGAAGACCGGTTCCAGCGCCCTGATGACCGCAATGTAGCCGACCTTGACCCTGTACATCGACAATTGTGACGCAAAATGGTCCGGGTTTTCATACTGGTCGCGATTGTAGGGATTGCCAGATTGCAGGGTGTAGAGATGGGCAGGAGTGGTGATGTCCGCCTCGATCTGCCGCCATGTTTCGGCATG
>JBATMU010000099.1:0-2514 GCA_049289995.1 Rhizobiaceae bacterium
TGGTTGGTCTTCAGCCCGGTCACATCCTTGCCATCGATCAGGATGCGGCCAGTCGTCGGCGTCTCGAACCCCGCCACCATGCGCAGGATCGTCGTCTTGCCGCAGCCCGACGGTCCGAGAAACGACACGAACTCACCGCGCCCGACTGCAATTTCCGCCCCTCGCACCACCTGTACGGCGCCGAAGGACTTGGTGACATTGTCGATGACCAGAAAGGGATCAGCCATGTTCATTCCTTGGCGGGCAAAGCCGGTTTGGGCGCAAACCGCGCCAGAAGCTGGATGACCGACATGCAGCCCCAGGTGACGCCGAACGAGATCACCGCAAGGGCGGCCGGCTCATAGGCGCGGTTGGCGCCCAGCACCTGCATGTAGGGACCGAAGGCCGGGCGGTCGAGAAGGGCCGCCATTGTGAACTCGCCGATGACGATGGCAAAGGTCAGGAACGCGCCAGACAGCACCGCCACCAGTACATTGGGCAGGATGACCCGTCCCAGAATGGTGACCCAGCCTGCGCCGAGGCTTTGCGCAGCCTCGGTCAGCGTGGCGACATCAATGGTCCTGAGGCCCGTATCGACCGAGCGGTACATGTAGGGCAGCGCCAAGGTGGCGTAGCCGCACATCAAAAGCACATTGGTGCCCATGGCCGAGCCGGTCAGCGGCAGCCAGCTTGAAGTGTTGTAGAGCCGGATATAGCCGAACACGATGACGATGGCCGGGATGACCAGCGGCAGGAGCGTCACGAATTCGATGAATGGCCGGGCGCGCGGCAGCTTGAGCCGCACCCAATAGGCGGTCGGCACGATCAGCAACACGCCGAACACGATGGTCACCAGCGCCATCAGCACCGAATAGGAAAACGTCTCCTGAAAACGCGGATCACCGATCACCTTGGCATAGGCATCCAGTGAATAGACGCCGCGCCGCATTTTCAGCGAAAATTCGGTCATGCCGACAAGCGGCAGCACGAAGAACAGGCAACCGCCGAGAAACGCCGCCCAGGCCCAGAACCGGCTCATTTCAGCCACCTCTCCGAGCGGGTTCTCAACCAGATATAGAGCGCATTGGCGATGCCGGTGATGACGATCATGCCGAAGGCCAAAGCATAGCCCAGATGCGGATCGCCCAGCACGTCGCCGCGGATCTGCGCAAACAGCTTGATTGGCACAATATTGAGCTGCGGCCCGGTCAGGGCGAACGCCGTCGCCACCGCGCCGAACGAATTGGCAAACAGCAGCGCAAACGTGCCGAGCAGCGAGGGAAACAGGATGGGCAGCGCCACCATGCGCCAATATTGGGCGCCGGTCGCTCCCAGCACGGTCGCCGCCTCTTTCCAGTCCTTTTTCAGGCCGTCCAGCGCCGGCGTGATGATGAGGATCATCAGCGGGATCTGGAAAAACAGATAGGTGATCGTCAGGCCCCAAAAACTCAGGAGATTGAAGCCGAGTATCCTGAGGTCCAGCCCGGCATTGGTCCGGAGCCATGCGGTGATCAGCCCGGCCGGCCCGAGCGTCGCCAAAAAGGCGAAGGCAAGCGGCACGCCCGCAAAATTCGACGCCACGCCCGAAAATGTCAGAAGCGGGCCGCGGATGAATTGCGGAAGCCCGCCGCGCACCACCGCCACGGCCATGCCAAAGCCAATGATGCAGCCCAAAAGCGCGGTCAGAAGGCTAAGCTTGATGGAAACCCAATAGGCCGAGCGGATGGAATCGGTGTTCAGCGCCGCGATATTGGCCAGGGTGAAGCCGCCTTCGGGCGATTGAAACGCGCCGATGACGATTTTCATGGTCGGCAGGATCAGAAAAAGCACCGCAAACAGCGCAAACGGCACAAGGCCCAGCCAATTCATCGGCAGCCGCACAGCGGCGGCTTTCGGGGCGCTGGATGGCAAGGTCGCGGGCATTGTCCTCGTCCTGTCTTTGCGCAAACGGTTATGGCGGGCAGCTCAGCGGAAAATCCCGCCCCGGAGGTCATCCAGGGCGGGAATGCAAGTCAGGCCTTACTTGACGTCGGCAGCGACGGTGGCGTCCCAGCCCTTGGTCACGGCTTCCTTGTTGGCGCCCTGTTCCTCGACAGTCGGGAACACGGCCGCTTCATAGGAGGCGGCAGGCGGCAGCTTGGCCAGGAGTTCGGCCGGGATCTTGCCGGCAGCGGCCATGGCGTTGAAGCGCGCCGGGTGGCAATAGCCCTTGAGCCAGGCCAGCTGGCCTTCGTCGGAATAGAGATATTCCATCCACAGCTTGGCGGCATTCGGGTGCGGTGCGTAAGCCGAGATTGCCTGCACATAGACGCCAGCCAGAACGCCCGACTTCGGCACGATCACTTCAACCGGCGGGTTGCCGGCCAGCGTGTCGCGTGCGGCAAGCGCGTTGTAGTCCCACATGGCGATGATCGGGGTTGCGCCTTGGGCGAGCGTGCCGGCCTTGCCGATGACCGGAACAAAATTGCCGGCCTTGTTGAGTTCGGCGAAGTAGGCAAGACCCTTCTCGCCCGATTCCGTGCCCGGCTTGCCGCC
>JBATMU010000100.1:0-3530 GCA_049289995.1 Rhizobiaceae bacterium
GGAATGCTGTTGGGACGGTCGGCGGTCACTGAATTGGCGCTCCCTCGGCTTTCAAAGTGCAGGCCTGAACAGCATCGTCCAGCGACTGGGTGACCGGTTCGTCCCGGCTTCCCGCCAGAACCGGCTCCAGCATGCCCGAAACGCTGAGCCGATCAAGCACGCAGCTGCAATAGTTTTCGCAAAACAAGTGATCCCGGCTCGCCTCGCACGATTGCCGGCATGCCGCTGCAAACCGCGATTCCGGCGCCGAATAGGGCGGGGGAAAAACCTGCGCGCTTGCCCAGACCAGTCCGATCAGCACCGGCTGGTGGACAAGATAGATGATGAGACTGTGTTTCCCCGCCCATTCGGCCGGTTTCAGCCAGGCGGGGACCTGATTTGCCAATTTCGGAAGGATCCCGGAAGCGGCTTTGGTGATGCCCAGCCCGCCAAGAAACGCCGCCGTCCATGGAAAGAAGGTCACGAGATCATTGGAACGCGGCGCAGTTTCGGCAAATCCGGTCCATGCCAGCCAGCGCGTATTGAAGGCGGCATCGGTAAAAAGCTGCGGCAGGAGAAATGCCATCAGCGCCAAAGCCAGAATTGGCAGGGCAGGCAGCCGCACCGCAAAAATGCCGATCAGGCTGGCGGCGGCGATTTCATGCAGGATGCCGAAAAAAATGAAGCTGTCGGGCATGGCCAATCGCGTGGCAATGGAAATGGCCAGCGCCGCAGCGGCGATTTGGGCAAATCGCGGCCAGAATTTCGCGAATGAAAAGCCCCTGCCATGGGCAAGGAAAAAGCTGACGCCGGCCAGAAACAGGAAGGATGTGGCGATGGACCGCGCAAACAGCTTCCATGGCAATTGCGCCGTCATGCCCGGTTCGGCAAAACCGAAAAACTCCAGATCCCAGGCAAAATGATAGACGGCCATGGCGGCAAGCGCCACGCCGCGCGCCACATCAAGCGCGGCCAGCCGCCTTGTCCACCTTTCACTCATGCAATCTCCGGCCTGAACGAATCGTCCGCCAAGCCGAAATAAACAGATCGCGCCGCCCTTGTCGAAGGATCAGCGCGGGCAGCCTTTTTCCGCTTCGACCTCTTTGATGCGGCCGATATTGCGCCGTTCGAAATTGTTGAGCGGAA
Organism: Rhizobiaceae bacterium; assembly: GCA_049289995.1. Lineage (GTDB taxonomy): Bacteria > Pseudomonadota > Alphaproteobacteria > Rhizobiales > Rhizobiaceae > JBATMU01. The sequence continues at coordinate 1,126 of JBATMU010000100.1, forward strand.
CATTGGCTGCATTGGTAATCGAGCAATCGGAATTGTCGAACTCCGCCTGTCCGCGCGCCGTCACAAAGCAATAGCCGTGATCGTCATAGGTATTGTTGCGCACATACCAGAGATTTTGGCACGACAGCCGCCGGAACTGCGACTTCGAGATCAGGTGGTCATACATGCAGCCAATATCTTCATAGCAGTCGAGCGCCAGTGCGGGGCTGGCGGTCATGAGCGAAGCGGCAAGGGCGAGCGTGATCCGCATGATGAAAACTCCCGGAATTTAACCCCGGCGGCAAGGCTATCACCGCCGGGGGAACCGGTAAATGCGCAAGATCAAACTGAAATTCACACGATGCAGCGTCCGGCGCCGAATTTACCGAACCATGAGCACCGCCTGGCGCGGTGAAGCCTGCTGATCCTCGCTGCACGAGGTCAACCACGCGGCAGTGAACAAAAACGCCAGAATAATCGCGGATGCGTTTGGCATGAAGCGTCCCTTCTTCCATGCAGCCCGGCCCGGGTGAGGTGATATTGTCACCAAGCGGCCTCAATCGGGCAGAAGAAATGAATTCTCGTGTCAGGGATTTGCCAAATGTGATCCTTTCGTTATGAGAAGCGGCAATTGATGCAATTCAACCGATTTGAAAGGGCAAAGCCTATGACCGCCATTATCGACATTGTCGGACGCGAAATTCTCGACAGCCGCGGCAACCCGACGGTTGAAGTGGACGTCATCCTCGAAGACGGCTCAATGGGCCGTGCAGCGGTTCCGTCGGGTGCATCGACCGGCGCCCATGAAGCGGTTGAACTGCGCGATGGCGGCAAGCGCTATCTCGGCAAGGGCGTGCAGAAGGCGGTTGACGCGGTCAATGGCGAGATTTTCGAGGCAATCGGCGGCATGGATGCCGAAAACCAGCTGCATATCGACCAGACCATGTGCAGCCTGGACGGTACGCCAAACAAGGCCCGCCTCGGCGCCAACGCCATTCTTGGCGTGTCGCTGGCAGTGGCCAAGGCGGCCGCAGAATCGTCGGGCCTGACGCTTTACCGCTATGTCGGCGGCGCCAATGCCCACATCCTGCCGGTGCCGATGATGAACATCATCAATGGCGGCATGCATGCCGACAATCCGATCGATTTCCAGGAATTCATGATCATGCCGGTTGGCGCGGCCTCGTTTCGCGAAGCCGTCCGCATGGGCGCGGAAGTGTTTCATACTCTCAAGAAGGGCCTCAAAGACGCTGGCCACAACACCAATGTCGGCGATGAGGGCGGTTTTGCCCCCAATCTGAAAAGCGCCGAAGCCGCGCTCGATTTCATCATGGCCTCCATCGAAAAGGCCGGTTTCAAGCCGGGCGAAGACATCGCGCTGGCGCTTGATTGCGCCGCCACCGAGTTTTTCAAGGACGGCGCCTATGTCTATGGCGGCGAGCGCAAGACGCGCGATCCGAAGACCCAGGCCAAATATCTGGCCAAGCTCGCTGCCGATTACCCGATCATCTCCATCGAAGACGGCATGTCGGAAGACGATTGGGACGGCTGGAAAATGCTGACAGATCTGGCCGGCAAGAAGACCCAATTGGTCGGTGATGATCTGTTTGTCACCAACACCTCGCGGCTGCGCGACGGTATTAAAATGGGTGTCGCCAACTCGATCCTCGTCAAGGTCAACCAGATCGGTTCGCTCTCCGAGACGCTCGACACCGTCGAGCTGGCCACCCGCCACGCCTACAGCAGCGTGATGAGCCACCGCAGCGGCGAGACCGAAGACAGCACGATCGCCGACCTCGCGGTCGCCACCAACTGCGGCCAGATCAAAACTGGCGCCCCCGCCCGCAGCGACCGTGTCGCCAAATACAACCAGCTCCTCCGCATCGAGGAGCAGTTGGGCGAGGCCGCCGCCTTCCGCGGTCGCACGGCCCTCAGCCCGCGCTGACACCACCTCGGCCCGTCGGGCTGCGAAACTGTCGCGATGAGTTCGTCCGGTACCCGTACGCGATCCTCAGGTCACAAGACCTCGTCGATCCCCCGCCCGAAGGACCCGACGCGCACTGCGGCTCGCCGCACCGACGACAGTCGCTTCGGCGACTTCACCCGCCCGATCCCGCGCGACAAGCAGCTCGTCAAGGGTCGCGGTAAGCGCAGGGTCGTGACCGTGATGGCCCTCGTGGTCACCGCGGCGCTCGTGGCCGCGTTGTTCGTGTTGCCGGTGAAGGCCTGGCTGCGCCAGCAGGACGACCTCGATCGCAAGCAGCAAGAACTCAGTGCCTTGCAGCAAGCGAACGCAGCGCTCGCCGACGACGTGGCCCGCCTGCAAACCCCCGCCGGCGTCGAGGAGGCTGCCCGCGAGGAGATCGGCTATGTCCAGCGCGGCGAGATCCGTCTCACGGTGCTGCCGGCGCCGGACGCCCCGATCA
>JBATMU010000101.1:0-4393 GCA_049289995.1 Rhizobiaceae bacterium
CCCTTGACCGGATCGCCGCCGATGCCGACAGCCGTGGTCTGGCCAAGGCCTTCATTGGTCGTCTGGAACACGGCTTCATAGGTCAGCGTGCCGGAACGCGACAGGATGCCGACGTTGCCCTTCTTGAAAATCGAGCCCGGCATGATGCCGATCTTGCATTCATTGGGGGTGAGAACACCCGGGCAGTTTGGCCCGATCAGCCGCGACTTGGAGCCGGCCAGCTGCTTCTTGACCTTGACCATGTCGGCCACCGGAATGCCTTCGGTGATGCAGACAATCAACTCCATTTCGGCATTGATCGCTTCGGCAATCGCGTCAGCGGCAAATGGAGGCGGCACGTAGATCGCCGTCGCGGTCGCGCCGGTCTTCTGCTTGGCTTCGAGCACCGTGTCGAACACCGGCAGGCCGGTCTCGGCATGGTTCTGCCCGCCCTTGCCCGGCGTCACACCGCCGACCATCTTGGTGCCATAGGCCTGCGCCTGCTGCGTGTGGAACGTGCCCTGCGAACCGGTCAGGCCCTGGCAGATCACCTTGGTGTGGGAATTAATGAGAATGGACATGGGTCAGGCTCCCCGCACCGCTTTGACGATTTTCTGCGCGGCGTCATCCAGATCATCGGCCGGGATGACATTTAGGCCGCTATCGCGGATGATCTTTTTGCCAAGCTCGACATTGGTGCCTTCAAGCCGCACCACCAGCGGCACTTTCAGGCCGACGGCCTTCACCGCAGCCAAGACGCCATTGGCGATGATGTCGCATTTCATGATGCCGCCGAAAATGTTGACCAGGATGCCCTTCACCTTCGGGTCCGAGGTGATGATCTTGAAGGCAGCCGTCACCTTTTCTTCCGTGGCGCCGCCGCCGACATCGAGAAAGTTTGCCGGCTCTTCGCCATAGAGCTTGATGATGTCGAGCGTCGCCATGGCCAGCCCCGCCCCGTTGACCATGCAGCCGATCGAGCCGTCGAGCGCGATATAGGCAAGGTCATGCTTGGAGGCTTCGATTTCCTTGGCGTCCTCCTCGGTCTCGTCGCGCAAGGCGACGATTTCCGGGTGGCGGAACAGCGCATTGGAATCGAAATTCACCTTGGCGTCGAGGCAGTGGATATTGCCCGCCTTGGTCAGGATCAGCGGGTTGACCTCGAGCATGGCCATGTCCTTGTCGACAAAGGCCTTGTAGAACTGCCCGGCGACTTTCGCCGCCTGCTTGGCCTGATCGCCGGTCAGGTTGAGCGCCTTGGCCACCGTGCGGCCATGGTGCGGCATGTAGCCTGTGGCCGGATCGACCGTGAACGTCACGATCTTTTCCGGCGTCTCATGCGCCACGTCCTCGATGTTCATGCCCCCTTCCGTGGAGACGACGAATGCCACCTTGGACGATTCCCGGTCGACCAGCAGCGACAGGTAGAACTCCTTGTCGATGTCCGATCCGTCTTCGATATAAAGCCGGTTGACCTGCTTGCCTTCCGGCCCGGTCTGCACGGTCACCAGCGTGTTGCCGAGCATTTCGCCGGCATGCGCCTTCACCTCATCCAGCGAAAACGCCAGCCGCACGCCGCCCTTGGCGTCCTTGGCCAGTTCCTTGAACTTGCCCTTGCCGCGCCCGCCCGCATGGATCTGGCTCTTGACCACATAAAGCGGGCCTGGCAATTGCCTGGCGCCCGCCACTGCCTCGTCAATCGTCGTGGCGGCAAAGCCCGCCGAAACCGGCACGCCATAATCCTTCAGCACGGCTTTCGCCTGGTATTCGTGGATGTTCATCCGGGCAGGTCCTTATTTCTTGCCAAGGTTCGGCGCGATTGCCACGCAAGCCTCGCACAGGCCCTGCACGGCAGCCACGGACTTCTCGAAGCCCTTCTTTTCGGACGCGTTGAAATCGAGCTCGATGATGCGCTCGACGCCGCCCGCCCCGATCACCACCGGCACGCCGACATACATGTCCTTGACGCCATATTGGCCGCTGAGATGGGCCGCGCAGGGCAGAACACGCTTCTTGTCCCTGAGATAGGCTTCGGCCATGGATACGGCCGAAGAGGCCGGCGCATAATAGGCCGAGCCGGTCTTGAGCAGGCCGACGATTTCGCCGCCGCCCTTGCGCGTGCGTTCGACAATGGCGTCAAGCTTGTCCTTGGTGGTCCAGCCCATCTTGACCAGATCCGGCAGCGGAATGCCTGCCACCGTCGAATAGCGGATCATCGGCACCATGTCGTCGCCATGCCCGCCCAGCGTCATGGCCGAAACGTCTTCCACCGACACCTTGAATTCGTCGGCAAGGAAATGCCGGAAGCGCGCCGAATCGAGCACACCCGCCATGCCCACCACATGGCTTTTCGGCAGGCCGGAGAATTTCTGCAGCGCCCAGACCATGGCGTCGAGCGGATTGGTGATGCAGATCACGAAGGCCTTCGGCGCATATTTCTTGATGCCTGCGCCCACCTGCTCCATCACTTTCAGATTGATGCCCAAAAGGTCGTCGCGGCTCATGCCCGGCTTGCGCGGCACGCCGGCGGTGACGATGCACACATCGGCGCCCGCAATGCCCGAATAGTCGTTGACGCCGCGGTAATTGGCGTCAAAGCCGTCAACCGGCGCCGACTGGGCAATGTCGAGACCCTTGCCCTGTGGCAGGCCTTCGGCGATGTCGAACAGGATGACATCGCCAAGTTCCTTGAGCCCGATCATGTGGGCGAGCGTGCCCCCGATCATGCCCGATCCGATAAGGGCGATTTTGCTGCGTGCCATAGATATGTTCCTTTGCGCAAAGGCGGCTTTGGGAGCCGCAGAATGAGCCACGTTAAGCCGGTTTTGCGGCCGCTTTCCATCGCGCCTTTAGTAGGCAGGTAAAAAAAACGCAACCCATTCTTTTGTGATCAGCAATTTCAATCGGTTAAACCAATATTGTCTTACGTAAACGTCAATTATACTTGCAAAAAACCCTATATTTCATAGTCTGGCGCCTCCCGCCTTTGCTGCCATTTTGCCAGCCAGGCGGCACTCGTCATTTCAAACAGCCGCGACGACGTGCGGGTGAATTCGCCCACTTTCAGCCCGGCCTTGACCTGATAGAGCGCATCCGGCGGGCTCGCTGCCGACAGGAAAAGCCGGTTGCCATTGTCATAAAGCACGTCAATCAGGATGATGAACCGCTTGGCCTCGTTGCGCCGCGAAAAATCCAGCACCGGCACATGGTCGATGAAAACTGTCGGAAAACGCCGGGCCAGCTCCAGATAATCCGCCGCACCCAGCGGCTTGGCGCACAGGTCGTCGAACGAAAACCGCGCCGCCGCCGTTCCGGCCAATGGTATGTCGAACCGGTGCCCGCGCACCATCAGCGCCAGCGGGGCGGTATTCTCGTGCGCTGCCGCCAAACCGAAAGCCGCGTCCATCGCCGCATCCGCGGACTTGCCAAGCGGCGTCTGGTAGGCGGAAACATGCGCGAGCTTTTCGCGCCGGTAATCGGTGCGCGCCTCAAGCGCCATCACATCGCAATGGGCTTTGAGCAGATCAATGAACGGCAAGAACAGGCTGCGGTTCAGCCCGTTTGCATAAAGCTCGCCCGGAACCACATTGGATGTCGCCACCAGCACCACGCCTTCGGCAAACAGCACCGAAAACAGCCGGGACAGTATCATGGCGTCGGCAATGTCCAGCACATGGAATTCGTCAAAGCAGATCAGCCTGGCCTCTTTCGCCAAAGCCCGCGCCACAGGCCCCACCGGATCGTTCTCCTGGGTTTCGCCGCGCTTGAATGCCTGCCGGTGCGCGTGCACGCGTTCATGCACATCCTGCATGAAGGCGTGAAAATGCACCCGCCTTTTGGGGTTGGCCGGACAGGCGTCGAAAAACATGTCCATCAGCATGGTTTTTCCGCGCCCGACCGGGCCATGCACGTAAAGCCCGCGCGGCGCCAAAGGTTTGGCCTTGCGCGCAAACAGCCAGCCGAGCGAGCTTGACTTGCTTGCCAGCGCATTGGCTTCGAATGCGTCGCAAAGTGCGTCGAGCCTGCCGACAACCGGCATCTGCGCCGGATCGGCCTGCAACTCGCCCACGGCCACGCGGGCCGCAAGGCGCGCGCGGATCCGGTGTTGGCCCTCGAGTTGGCCCTCTGGGGTTTGGGCTGGCGGCATGAATTAGGCCGTGAACTCATAAACAGGGTCGAAATGGCGGCTCGAACGGCAGGGAAATGCCAGGAGAAGCGCGAAAAGCGGGGCTTTTCCCCGGTTGAGCGGTTCGACGCCGCAGTTCGCAGCCGTTCGGCCGTCCTTTCGGATATGGCCGATTTGCCCGCCTGCGGCGTCGCAAGCCCTTGAAAGCCAAACGGCTTCCTGCGGTCCCGCTCCTGTCATGCGGCCAAATTCTCTCATACCATTTCGATCCTGTTTATGAGTCCACGG
>JBATMU010000102.1:0-2476 GCA_049289995.1 Rhizobiaceae bacterium
CGGCTGCGCTGAAAACCGACAACACGCCGGTGACCGAAGCGGACAAGCAGGCGGAAGCCATCATTCTTGATGGCCTTGCCCGGCTTGCACCGGACATTCCGGTCATCGCCGAAGAAGCCATGGCGACAGGCGCCAAGCCCAAACCATCGCCGGTCTTTTTTCTGGTCGATGCGCTGGATGGCACCCGCGAGTTCATCGCCGGCCGGCCGGAATATACGGTCAACATTGCCTTGGTGGCCGACGGCATTCCGGTAACCGGCATTGTCTATTGTCCGGCGACGGGTGACCTGTTCAGCGCCGAAGACGGGACGGCGCATGCGCTGAGGATCGGTGCGGAGGCCGCGCCGCGCCGCGTACTATCGGTGCGGCAAAGCGTGTCCGGACCGATCGTGCTCGCCAGCCGCTCCCACCGCACGCCGCAGACCGACGATTGGATTGCCGCCCAGCCCGGAAGCGCCGTCAGCATCGTTGGATCATCAAAAAAATTCTGCCTGATCGCGGCAGGGGAAGCCGATCTTTACCCGCGTTTCGGCCGGACCATGGAATGGGACACGGCAGCCGGTGACGCCATATTGCGCGCTGCTGGCGGCATGACCCGGACTTTGGATGGCGCGCCGCTTCGCTATGGCAAGGCGCCGGACTATGCCAATCCGGATTTTATCGCCTCCACCCGGAAATATTCGGTGCCAGAGGCTTTTTGAAGCGTGGTTTGACTTGACGCAAAGGCGCAGCCGGACAATGAGTTTAGGGGTGAAAAACGCAAAAAATTGCGTTTAAATCCATTTAAAACGGCATTTAACCGGAGGCTCGTTGTTCGATGAAAGTGACACGCAGGGTCAAGGAAATCCTATCCTGGTATGAAAGCGACAATCCCGGCACCAAGACCAGCCTGGCGCGCGTCTTGATGCACGGGCGGCTTGCTGGCACCGGCAAGCTGGTCATCCTGCCGGTCGACCAGGGTTATGAGCATGGTCCGGCCCGCTCGTTTGCGCCAAACCCGGCGGCCTATGACCCGCATTATCTCTACAAGCTTGCCATCGAGGCCGGGCTGTCGGCCTATGCTGCCCCGCTCGGACCTTTGGAGCAGGGCGCTGACACTTTCGCCGGTGAAGTGCCGCTGATCCTGAAAATCAACTCGTCGAATTCGCTGTCGAATGGCCGCCCCGATCAGGCGGTGACTGCCAGCGTGCGTGACGCCCAAAGGCTTGGATGTGTCGGCATCGGTTTCACCATATATCCCGGTTCAGACGCCTGTTTCGACATGATGGAGGAATTGCGGGAACTGTCGCGTGAAGCCAAGGCGGCCGGCCTGATGACCGTGGTCTGGTCTTACCCGCGCGGCGGCAACGTATCAAAGGCAGGTGAATCGGCGCTCGATATAACTGCCTATGCCGCCCACATGGCAGCGCTGATGGGTGCGACCATCATCAAGGTCAAGCCGCCAAAGGCCGGCGTTGATCTTGATGCGGCCAAATCAACCTATGAAAAGGCCAAAATCCCGCAGGATACGCTGGCCGACCGCGTCCGCCATGTCATGCAGGCTTCGTTTGCCGGCAAGCGGGTTGTGGTGTTCTCGGGCGGCGAAGCCAAGGGCGACGAGGCCATCATCGACGATGTGCGCGGCATCAATTCAGGCGGCGGCTTCGGCTCGATCATGGGCCGCAACGCCTTCCAGCGTCCGCATAACGAGGCGCTCAAGCTCCTCGACAAGGTGGTAGGTGTCTACAAGGGCAAGTGAGCCTTTGTTTCCAAACAGCAAAAAGGCCGCCCATCAGGCGGCCTTTTTCATTTGGTTTCAAGGGTTCAGATCGCCGCCTGCACCACCGGCCAGGCTTCCAGCCCGCCGCGCCAGATCATTTCGAGCGCGACATAGAGGATGATGGCAAGGCCGACATAGGCGATCCAGCGGTGCTTGTGCAGCAGCCGGGCGATGAAGCTGGCGGCAAGGCCCATCAGGCCGATCGACAGGATCAGGCCGATGACCAGGACGGTCGGATGCTCGCGGGCCGCGCCTGCCACCGCCAGGACATTGTCGAGCGACATGGACACGTCGGCGATGACGATCTGCCATGCAGCCTGCGAGAATGTCTTGCGCGGTGCGCCTGCACCAACTGTACCGTCGGCATTCAAATCAGCGTTGGCGAGCATTTCGTCAATGTTGGTGTCATCGGCGTCTGTCATGCGCAATTCGCGCCACATTTTCCAGCTCACCCACAAAAGCAGCAAGCCGCCGACGACGAGCAGGCCGACCACATTGAGGAGCTGGGTTGTGATGGTGGCAAAGCCGATGCGCAGCACGGTCGCGGCAATGATGCCGACCAGAATGGCCTTGGCGCGCAATTCGCGCGGCAGACCGGCAGCAGCAAGGCCAATGACGATGGCATTGTCGCCAGCCAGCACCAGGTCGATGGCGATGACCTGCAGCAGAGCGGCGAAGCCTTCGGCAGTAAATACTTCCATATCGGAATTCCTGTTT
>JBATMU010000103.1:0-30061 GCA_049289995.1 Rhizobiaceae bacterium
GTTTGTGGCCTTTGCCTTTTCCTTTGGCCCCGGCGGCGGCAGGCTTGCCGACGCGTTTGTGCCGCGTCCCATGGCCGGCGCCCTGCCAGCCCGCGTCGATGTCTGGGTGACGCCGCCTGCCTATACCGGCAGGCCGCCGCTGTTTCTGGCGGCCAATGGCCAGACTGCCGCCGCTCCGAAAGTGCCGGAAGGCTCGCTTCTGACCATCCGCGTTTCAGGCGGCAGCGGCAAGGAAACCTTTGCATTCCTTGATCCGGCTTCTCTCGAACCACTTGCCGCACCAACGCCGGAAAAATCCGCCGAAGGCATCCAGTTTGCCCACACGCTCACCCGCGCAGGCACCGCGCAATTGCATTCCGGCAATGCCCTGCTCGGCGAATGGCCATTTGTGGTGATCGCCGACCAGCCGCCGAAAATTGCCTTTTCAAACCCGCCCAAGCGTGGCGCCAATGGCGGTCTCGAGCTCAACTATACCATCACCGATGACTATGGCGCGGCCTCCGCGAAGGCCGAAATCAAGATCAATGATGCCGCAGCCACCAGACCGCTTTATGAGGCGCCGTCCATCGCGCTCACCCTGCCGCGCCGCAACGGCGACGGCAAGGCGCGCACGCTGCGTGACCTGACCCAGCATCCGTTTGCGGGCGCTGACATTTCGCTGGTGCTGACCGCCATTGACGGCAAGGGCCAGAGCGCCAGCAGCGAAGCGGCTGCCACCCGCCTGCCCGAGCGCCTGTTTGGCAATCCGCTGGCCCGCGCACTGCTCGAACAGCGGCGCATGCTCGCGCTGGACGCCAATGCCAAGCCGCGTGTGCTGGAATTGATGGATGCTATCACCATCCGCCCCGAAGACACCATTCCTGTCGCCAGCCATTATCTCGGCGTCACCACCGCCCGTGCTCGGCTCAATTTGGCGCGGGATGACGAGGCGCTGCGCGGCGTGGTCGACTATTTGTGGGAAGTGGCGCTGGCCATTGACGAGGGTTCGCTGACCGATGCCGAGCGCCGGCTGCGCCAGGCCGAGGAAGCGCTGAAAAACGCCTTGAAAAACGATGCTTCGGACGAGGAAATCGCCAAGCTGATGGATGAATTGCGCAAGGCAATGGACCAGTTCCTCAAGGAATTTGCCGAGCGCGCACCGGAAGCGCCGGCCGATCAAGGCGATGAAAACACAACCGAACTGCGCAAGAACGATCTCGACCGCATGATGGACCAGATCGAAAATCTCGCCAAATCCGGCAACAAGGACAAGGCCGAAGAGCTTCTGTCCCAGATGCAGGACATGATGAAAAACCTGCGGACCGCCCGCCGCCAACAGGGCAATCAGGCGCAGAACCCGATGCGCGAGCAGATGAACAAGCTGGGCGAGATCATGCGCCGCCAGCAGGAAATGATGAACGAGACACACCGGCTCGACCAGATGCAGCGCGGCCAGCGCGGCGGCCGACCGCAGCCCGGCCAGGAAGGTCAGGAAGGCGAGGGTGAAGACAATCCGGACCAGACCGGCAAGCAGCAGGGCCAGGCCGGCAGGGATGGCGACGGGGAACGGCAGTCACCTGGTCCCAATGGCATGTCGCCGGAAGAATTTGCCGACGCCCTGCGTCAGCTGCAGGATGGCCAGGGCCAGCTTGAAGGCGAACTTGGCCAATTGATGAAAGAGCTTGAAGGCATGGGCATCAAGCCCGGCGAGGGGTTTGGCGAAGCCGGCAAATCCATGGGCAAGGCCGGCGATGCGCTCGGCGAAGGAGAAGGCGAACAGGCGGTTGGCGAACAGGGCCGCGCGCTGGAGGCGCTGCGCCGCGGCGCCAATGACATGATGAACCAGATGCAGCAAGCCGGCCAGGACCAGGAAGGCGGCTCCGAGCAGGGCGGCAGGCAATCGGGCGCAAATCGTGACCCGCTCGGGCGGCCGACCGCCACCGACGGGCCGGATTTCGGCGAAAGCGTCGACCTGCCCGATGAAATCGACGTGCAGCGCGCCCGCGAAATCCTTGAGGCCATCCGCAAGCGGCTGGGCGATGCGCTGAGCCCCGAACTCGAGAAGCAATATCTCGAACGGCTGCTGGAAAACCGCTGAAAATCAGGCCGCGAGCGCTGAAGCCACTGCCTGCCGCATGGTGGCCAGCGCAAACGGCTTGGGCACCACATCGATGATGATCGACATCAGGTCGCCGGCCCGCTCGCGCTGGTCGGCAAAGCCGGTCATCAGGAGGATTTTCAAACCGGGATACAGGCTTGCCGCCTCTCGCGCCATGGCAATGCCGTCCATCATCGGCATGCGGATATCAGACAGCACCAGATCATAGGCCCCGCCCGCCTGCGCGATCAGATGCAGGCCTTCCTCGCCGTCTTCTGCGGTATCAATGGTGCGGCCGGGTGCGGCAAGGGCGCGGGCGGTGAATTCCCGCACCGATTCGTCATCTTCAACAATCAGGATGCGCGCCATGCTCAGGCGTCGCCCTTGACCACGCCGACAAAAGGCAGTTCACGGAAAGCATGCCCGGCATCCATGCCATAGCCGACCACGAAATAATCGGGGCACTCAAAGCCGACATAGTCGGCGTTGATGTCGCTCTTGCGGCGCATGTGCTTGTCCAGAAGCACGGCAATGGAGACCGAACGCGCGCCGCGCGACAGCATCAGGTCACGGGTGAATTTGAGTGTCTTGCCCGATTCCAGGATGTCGTCGATCAACAGGAGGTCGCGGCCCTTCACGTCATTGTCGATGTCGCGCAGCACCTTGATCTCGCCGCTGGTCGTGCCGGCGCCATAACTCGAAATCATGATGAACTCGACTTCCGGCGACAGGCCAACATCATGCATGGCGCGCACCAGATCGGCGGCGAAAATGAACGAACCCTTCAGCACCGAAATGACCAGGAGGTCATCCGATGGGCGGCTGGCGATTTCCTTGGCCAATTCGAGATTGCGCCGCGCAATGGCCGACGCACTGAACAGAACCTCGATATCCTTGCCGCGCACGATGGGCATCAGTTTGCTGCTCCGGTATTTTCGAATGTGATGAAGACCCGTTGCGTGCCGCCGGCGGGCGCCTGCAAGCGGCTGGAAAAATCGTAGCGCTCACCGGCTGCCAGGTTGTCCTGACCGACCCCAAGGGCGTAGCGGATGATCTCGCCGGATTTGGCCTCGACATTGATGACAAGACCGGGCATCGGCAGCGGCGCGGATGCAGGATTGAGTATCTGACCGTCGATCTGCAGCACGGTGCGCGGACCGGAATTCTCTTCGCGGGTCTGCAGGCCTGAAACCTGCAATTCGCCTTGCGCGCTCAGATCCTGCCCGGCGGAAAACCGCCCGATGAGCGCATGGCCGCCGGAAATCCAGAAGGCTGCAAGCACGAGGATCAGGCCCGCCGACCAGAAAACAAGGCCGCCGCGCTGGTCGCTGTCATCACCTGAACGCGCCAGCACCGAAAGACCTGTCTGGGACTTCCGCGAATGAGGGGCGGATGGCGCGCCTACCGATACATATTCCGCATCAATGATATCGCCCGAAACGGCCGGGCCTTCCCTGCGCACCGGCGCACCGGAAGGAAGAATGTCGCCGCTCACCGGCCGCGTTTGCGGATGCTCGCTCATCAGCGGCAAATTCCTTTTTTCCGTCGTGTTACGGGCGTAGTCTCATTTGGTTAACGTTTTTTCAAGAGCAGCGCCATGCGCAAAAATTAACCAGCCGTTAACCGTGTTTGCCGAAGTGTCAAAACCGCAAGACCAGCGCCTGGAACAGCCAATTGATCCGTTTTGAAAATGTCGGCCTGCGATATGGAATGGGCGCGGAAACCCTGCGTGACATTTCCTTTCATATCGAAAAACAGTCCTTCCAGTTCCTGACTGGCCCGTCAGGCGCGGGCAAGACCACTTTGCTGCGCCTGTTGTTCATGTCGCTCAAGCCCACCCGCGGCCTCATCACCGTATTCGGCAAGGACCGCGCCTTGCTCGCCCGCGCCGAATTGCCGCTGCTGCGCCGCCGCATCGGCGTGGTGTTTCAGGATTTCCGTCTGCTCGACCACATGACCACCTACGAGAATGTCGCCCTGCCCCTCAGGGTGCGCGGCAAGGACGAGGCGAGCTACCGGGCCGACGTGATCGACCTCCTCAACTGGGTCGGGCTTGGCGAGCGCATGCACGTGCTGCCGCCCGTCCTGTCAGGCGGCGAAAAGCAGCGCGCGGCAATTGCCCGTGCGCTGATCGAACAGCCCGAAGTCCTGCTCGCCGACGAGCCGACCGGCAATGTCGATCCGCCGCTGGCCCGCAGGCTGCTCATCCTTTTCAAGGAGCTGAACCGGCTCGGCACCGCAGTCATCATCGCCACCCACGATCTGGCGCTGATGGATCAGGTTGACGCGCGGCGCATGATCCTGTCCGGCGGACGGCTCGAAATCTATGAATGAACCCGTCAAACCCGTTCGGCCGATGCGCACGGCGGCCCCCATCGTGCCGCCCGGCAATGTGGCCGGCAGCGCGCTGGTGTTCGTCATCGCCATCATGACTTTCCTGTCCTGCCTGACATTGGGTGCGGTCACCATGATCCGCACAACCGCTGCCGGCTGGCAAAGCCAGATCGCCCGCGAGGCGACCATCCAGATCAGGCCTTCAGGCCCGGGCGGCGAATTGCAGGACATGGAGGCGGCGCTTGAAAAAGCCCGCGACATCGCCCTGTCGTTCGAAGGGGTCGATGGCGCCGAGATACTGGACCGCGATGCGACGGCCCGCCTGCTCGAACCCTGGCTTGGAACCGGCCTCGACCTTGAAGAACTGCCGGTGCCGCGCTTGGTCATTGTCACAATCGATGAAGGCGCGCCGCCGGATTTCGCCGCCATGCGCATCGCCCTGACAGCCGCCGTACCGAATGCCTCGCTCGACGACCACAGGACCTGGGTGGACCGGCTGGTGTCCATGGCAGGCACCACGGTGACCATCGGCCTGGGCATTCTTGCCTTGATGCTGGCGGCAACCGTGACCACTGTGGTTTTCGCCACGCGCGGCGCCATGTCGGGCAATGGCCACATCATCGAAGTGCTGCACTTTGTCGGCGCCGAACCCGGCTTCATCGCCAGCCAGTTCCGCCGCCATTTCCTGATGACCGGCCTGCGCGGCGCACTGGCCGGCGGGGGCGCAGCCTTGGTGCTGTTTGTCGCCCTCGCCTTCTGGCTGTCCAAAAGCGCGGCCACGCCCGAGGCCGACCAAACCGCAGCCATGTTCGGCAGCTTCGCCCTCGGCATCGGCGGCTATGCCGGCATTGCGGCGATCGTTGCCCTGGTCACCGGGCTGACCGCCATCACCTCGCATCTGGCGGTGCTGCGCTGGCTGCGCGACATCGAACATGCGGCGGCAGATCATTAGGGTAATCTTTGGGACATCAGGGGTTTCGGCTGTTTTCCACCGGAGTTTCACGGTATCGTGACCGCCATGGATGTTTATGACCAATCCGGCCTGAAGCGCATACCCGGCGCGCGGCGGCGCAAGCTGGCGGCTTGGTCAGCGCTTGCATCGGCACTTGGCGTCATCGCCTTTGGTTTCGGCTTTGTGTTTTTCGCCTCCCATGTTGCCGGCATGCAGACGCCTGAGACGCCTGCCAATGCCGAAGCGGTTATCGTGCTGACCGGCGGACGGCAGCGCATAGATGCCGCCACGCGCCTGCTCAAGGCCGGCAACGGCAAGCGCCTGCTCATAACCGGGGTCAGCCATATCGCTGACCGGCAGGATATTCTGGCCGCAACCGGATTGGACCCGGCGCTGTTTGCCTGTTGCGTCGACATCGACCGCGAAGCGCAGGACACGATCGGCAATGCGGAAGAAAGCGCCAAATGGATGCGTGACCACGGATTTTCGAGCGCACTCGTCGTGACCAACAATTACCACATGCCGCGCAGCCTGCTTGAAATGCGCCGCCAATACGGCAATGCGGTTTTTCACCCCTATCCGGTTGTCACCATCACGCGAGGCCGCTTCGGCTGGATCGGCGACCGCGAAGCCTCGCGCGTGTTGTTCACCGAATATCTGAAATATCTCGGCGCTTGGGCGCGCGGCGCGGTGCCGGGGCTGGGCGACCGCATCGGCCGCAAGATGCTGGGCAGCGCCTGAATGCTGCGCCGCTGTTGGCACATCCGGCCTGCGATGATACGAGCACCAAAACTGACAGGCGCCGCACCATGCTGATCCTTCGCTCGCTGGCCTATAATGTGGTCTTCTATGTCTCGCTGATCGGCCAGATGATCTTCTGGACGCCGTTCTATTTCCTCGCCCCGCGCCGGCTCGCGTGGTACGTGCCAAAATTCTGGGCGCGCAGCAATCTGTGGCTTTTGGAGAAAATCGCCGGTACCCGCTTTGAGCTGACCGGCCAGGAAAACCTGCCCGAGGGCTCCTATATCCTGGCGCCCAAGCATCAATCGTTTCTTGATGCCTTCGCATTCGTGCCCTGGGTGCCCGATGCGCTTTACATCCTCAAGCGCGAGCTGATGTGGATCCCGGTGTTCGGCTGGTATGTGGGCCGCATGAAAATGGTGCCGGTCAAGCGCGGCGACCGTTCACGTGCGCTGAAGGATGTCGTCGCCAAGACCACCGAACGCATGGTCGAAGGCCGCCAGTTGCTCATCTATCCGGAAGGCACGCGTCGTGCGCCGGGCGAGAAGCCGAATTACAAATACGGCATTGTCGAGCTTTACGCGCGGCTCGGCGTGCCGGTCGTCCCCGTTGCCCACATGGCCGGCCTGTGGTGGCCGCGCCGTAAGTTCCTGCGCCATCCGGGCCTGGTCAAGGCGAAGATCCTTCCTGCCATTCCCGCCGGCCTGCCGCGCGATGAATTCATGGCCCGGCTGATCGCTGACACCGAGGCCCAATGTGACGCTTTTCTGCTCGAAGCTGCCGATGGCCCCAATCCGCCGCCGTTTCCGCCAACTGCCCGCGCCCGCCTTGCCGAACTGCGCGTCGAAAAACCGTCAGCCTAGCGCACCAGCCACCGCTTCCAGCCAATGATCGCGGATGCCAAGCGCCTTGATATGGCTGACGGTGTTGAGGACATAGTCGGCATTGGCGCCGGACTGGCCATGGGCCGACCGTACGATTTCCGCAGCTTCGGCTGCATCCATGGCGCCTGCATATTGCTGGTGCCTGCGGTCGCAAACATAGGTCACAGCGGTAACAATTCCGCCGTCATCCAGTTTCAGCCGCACCTGCCGTTCGGCATAAACATGCGTGACGAGCTCGCGTTCGCGCAGATAGGCCATGACTTCGCCGGACAGCGCTGACGGCACGCGAAACGCCATGCCAACGCAGGAGCCGCCGCGGTCAAGGCCAAGCACAAGACCAGGTGTTTCCTGCGTGCCGCGATGCACCCAGGAGCGGACACACAGCGCCCTGCGGTAACCGTGCAGGTGGGCGCGCTGCGTTTCGACATGCGCAAAGCCCGGCCGCCACATCAAGGAGCCGTAGCCGAACACCCAAAAATCACCGCTTTTGCCGCTCATGCCCCGGCCCTGAATCATGGTTGCCTTGGAGTGGGCAGCCGTCAGTGCTACCGCATTGGCGAATAACGAGGATCAGTCCGTGCCGTCAAGCGATTCGCCGAAATCATCGCCCTATATGCGCCGCATGATGTGGCTGGCCGCCTTCATCGTTTTCCTTGTCGCCGGCTGGACGGCTTTCTGGTTCTGGGCGGCTGGCGAACTGGAATCGCGCGTGCAAGCAGGCATCGCTGCGATGAACGCCGATGGCCGCGTCAACTGCGAAAACCTTGTGGTGAACGGCTATCCGTTCCGGCTTGGCCTTTCCTGTTCAAGCCTTGTCGCCGAAAAAGCCTCCGAAGGCTTTTCCATGTCGGCTGGCGCCCTGCGCACGGCGGCGCAGATTTACGCTCCTGCCCATGTCGTCGGCGAACTCGACGGACCGCTTCGCCTTGAAACGCCCCTCTTGCAGCCGCTCGACATTTCCTATGGCAATCTGCGCGCTTCGGTGCGGCTTGGCCTGCCGATGCCGTCACGTATCTCCGCCGAAATCCGCCAGATGAAAGCTGCCCTGCGCGACGGTGAAGACATATTGTCGGCTGAGGCGGCCGAAGCCCATGCCAGGCAGGACAAGGGCAACCTTGACGTCTCCGCCCGCTTTGAAGGGCTGGTGCTGGCCGAAGTTCTGTCGGAAGGGCGGACAATTCCGGCGCTCACTGGCGAAGCGGATGGCTCCATTGCGGACGGCGCAGCCTGGCTTGCCGGTCCGCGCAAAAGCCTGCGCGGCCTGAAGGGCGACTTGCGCGCGCTGCGCCTTTCACCTGCCCCGGATGCGTCTGTTGCCGCTGCCGGTCCATGGTCGGTTGACGCAACAGGCTTGCTCGATGCGGACATTCAGGTAACGCTCAACAATCCGCCGGTCCTGTCCAAAATCCTAGCTACGGCTTTCCCGGAGGACGCCCAGCAGATCCGGGATGTGTTTGCAGCCCTGTCCGCCATGACAGCGCCGGACAAGCCAGGCGCCGTCATTCCGCTCAGGGTCATCAAAGGCGAGGCGTTTTTCGGCATCCTGCCGCTCGGCGTGGTGCCGCCGCTGCCGTGACTTGTCAGATTTTGGGGGCAGCCTGTCGGCCGAAATCCGGCGCGTCCACTTCCTGTCCCGCCTCGATGATCGACTTGCGCACCGCCCGCGTCCGCGTAAACAGGTCAAACAGCTTGTCGCCGTCACCCCAGCGGATGGCGCGCTGGAGCGACGAAAGGTCTTCGGAAAACCGCCCCAGCATTTCAAGGATGGCATCGCGGTTGTGCAGGCAAACGTCGCGCCACATGACCGGATCGGACGCCGCCAGACGGGTGAAGTCGCGGAAACCTGAGGCCGAATATTTGATGACTTCGGATTTGGTGACGCTTTCCAGATCATCGGCCGTACCGACAATATTGTAGGCGATGATGTGCGGCAGGTGCGAGACGATGGCCAGCACCTTGTCATGATGCTCGGGGTCCATGCGGTCAACCTTGGAGCCGCAGGCTTCCCAAAACTCGCCAAGCTTTGTAACTGCCGCCTCGTCGGCATCCGGTTCGGGCGTCAGGATGCACCAACGCCCGGCAAACAGCGAGGCAAAGCCCGCGTCAGGCCCGGATTTTTCGGTTCCGGCTATCGGGTGGCCGGCAATAAAGTGCACGCCTTCCGGCACATGCGGGCGGATTTGCGCAATCACCGAAGCCTTGGTCGAGCCCACGTCAGTGAGGATGGCGCCTGCCTTCAGCCCCGGCGCCAGCGCCTCAGTCACCGCGCCCGACGAGCCGACCGGCACAGAAACAATCACCAGATCAGCATTCCGAACCGCTTCCGCAGGATCGGCGCTATAGGTGTCGCCAAGCCCGAGTTGGCGCGCCCGCTCGAGGGTTTCCAGGCTGCGCGTTGATATGGCGATGGATTTGGCCAGACCCTTGTCGCGGATGACCCGCGCCAGCGACGAGCCGATCAGGCCGATGCCGATCAGCGCAATTTTCGCAAACATCGCTCACCGCCCCATGAATTCGGCAAGTGCAGCAACAGCGCCGCGATTGGCCGCTTCGCTGCCCACCGTCATGCGCAGCGCGCCCGGCAGGCCATAGCCCGCCACCCGCCTGAGGATGAAGCCACGTTCAATAAGGAATGCGTCGGCCTCCGCTGCGGTCTTTCCCTTGGTCTCCGGGAAATGGATCAGCAGGAAATTGCCGACGCTCGGCGTCACTTTCAGGCCAAGCGCGGTAATTTCCGCAGTCAGCCATTCCAGCCAGTGGCCATTGTGCGCAACGGCCTTTTCGACATGCCCCTTGTCGCCGATCGCCGCCGCACCGGCAGCGAGCGCCAGCGCATTGACGTTGAACGGCCCGCGCACCCGGTTGACGGCGTCAATCACCGCCAGCGGCGCATACATCCAGCCGATCCGCACCCCGGCCAGCCCGTGGATTTTTGAAAATGTCCGCGTCATGACGACGTTTTCGAACTGCGAAACCAGTTCGACGCCGGCCTCATAGTCATTGCGCCGCACATATTCGGCATAGGCCGCGTCAATCACCAGAATGGCATTCGACGGAAGGCCGGCCTGCAGCCGCCGCACTTCGCTGACCGGCAGATAAGTGCCGGTCGGATTGTTGGGATTGGCCAGAAACACGATGCGCGTGCGCGGCGTGACCGCGGCAAGGATCGCATCGACATCCGCCGTCAGGTCCCTCTCCCGGACCATGACCGGCGTGGCCCCGCTGGCAAGGATCTGGATCTTGTAGACCAGAAAGCCGTGTTCGGTGAAAATCCCCTCATCGCCGGGCTTAAGGTAAGTCTGGCACATGAGGCCGAGCAACTCGTCCGAGCCGTTCGAGCACAGGATATTGGCCGGGTTCAGCCCGTGCGCCGCACCGATCGCCTCGCGCAGTTTCACCGCGCTGCCGTCTGGATAGAGTTCGAGCGAACCCATGACCGCAGCCATGGCGGCGGCAACCGCCGGCGATGGCCCGAGCGGCGTTTCATTTGATGACAGCTTGTGCACGACAGCCGCACCCGGTGCGCTTTGCCGGCCCGGCACATAGGCTTCGATGTCCATCACGCCGGGTTTGGGTTCAGGGCGAAGGCTCATCGTTTTCAGCTTTCCAATTGACGGATTGGGCAGGACCTGCACAGGCGCCCGCAAATACAAGCCGCAAAGGACGATGTCGAGAAAAACCTGTCATTCAGGCGTTTGTTGCCGCGTCAGGCTCGCCCCTTGCGGCGCAAACACCGGCACAAACACCCGGCGCGAGGCGCGCGCCGCCACCGGCAGGCCATGATAGAGCCGCTTCTCGGCCTCCACGACAATCACCCCGGAAAACACTGGCCAGAGGCGGCGGCCCGTGGTTTCGAACAGTTTCCAGAATTTCAGCATCCAGCGCCGCTTGGTTGGCGGAAAAAACAGCGCTTCGGCAAAAGCCGATGGTGTGAAATTCGCCTCGCGCAGCAACCCGGTCAGCTGGCCGCGCGAATAGGGCCGCCCCGCACCATAGGGCGTATTGTCCACGCGCGACCACAATCCGCGCCGGTTTGGCGCGACAATCACCAGCCGCCCGCCCGGCGCCAGCACCCGCCAGGCCTCCATCAACGTCTCGCGCGGGTTCTCGGCATATTCGAGCGCATGCACGATCAACAGACGGTCAATGGACGAGTCCGGCAACGGCAGATCTTCCTCGAACACCAAAGCCGTGGCCGATGGTCCATCGGCGGGCCATTTCACCGCACCCTGCTTGGCGGGCATGAAGGCGAACGTCCGCTCGGCGTCCGCCCCGAACCGGTCGAGCCACGGCAGCGCATAGCCAAGCCCGGCCAGCCTTTCACCCGCCAGCTTTGGCCAGACCAGCGCCAGCGCTTCGCTTACCGAACGCTCGGCAAGCTTGCCGGTCAGCGTGGCATAGAAGGTGCGGAGTTCGACAATGTCGGCATGCATCACCCAAAGCTAGGCGCGCCGCCTTGCCGTTGCAAGCGCGGCACCGTATTCAGGGCAAACGCAACAGGACAGCATCATGACGCTCGAGATCAGGCAATTCCCTTGCCGCACAGACAATTACGGCATTTTGGTCCGCGATACGGCCTCCGGACAGGTCGCGCTGATTGATGCGCCCGACGAAGACGCCATTCTCGAAGCCATTACCGATACCGGCTGGACGCCGGACATGATCCTGACGACCCATCACCATGGCGACCATGTCGAAGCCAATCTTCCGCTCAAGGAAAAGTTTGGCCTGACCATTACCGGCCCGGCGGCAGAAGCCGAGAAAATTCCCGGCATCGACGTGAAAGTGGGCGATGGCGATGTCATCCGGCTTGGCAGCCAGTCCATCCGCGTGATTGCGACGCCCGGCCACACGGCAGGCCATGTTGTTTATCACTTCGTTGAAGCCGGCGTTTTGTTTGCCGCCGATACGCTGTTTGCGCTGGGCTGCGGCCGCCTGTTCGAACGCAGCGCCGCCGAGATGCATCACGCCCTGTCGCGGCTTGCCGCCCTGCCTGACGCGACAATTGTCTATTGCGGCCATGAATATACCGCCGCCAATGCGAAGTTCGCCGTCACCATTGACCCGGATAATCCCGCTCTCGCCAAACGCGTCACGGAAATCGATGCCATGCGGGCCGCAGGCAAACCGACGCTTCCGACAACGATCGGCCTTGAAAAGGCAACCAGTCCGTTCTTGCGCTGGGCCGATCCGTCAATCCGCCGTCATTTGGGCATGGTTGACGCAACCGATGCCGAAGTCTTTGCGGAAATCCGCAAGCGCAAGGACAATTTCTGAGACATCAGGCGATGATCGACAGCGTCAAGATGAACTGCGCGGCAATATAAAGCACCCAGACGCCGAGCCGCATCGGGCTTGACCAAGGCGAACCCGGCCCCGTCAGGAACTTCTCCGTCGCCAACAGGCTGTCCGACGCCATGAAAGCCGCAGCTCCAAGGGCCAGACCGTAACCCGGCGCGCCGAGCGCTGTCACTCCCATGGCTAGGATCGCGGCAGCATAAGCTGCGACAGGGATTTGCAGTTTCGGCCCGACCTCCGGCCACAATCTGGCAAGCAGGCCAAGCGCCAGCGCCGCCATGCCGGCCCCGATCGCCAGCCGCCATGGCTCGGACGAGAACAGTCCGGCCTCGTTCATTCCGAAAAACAGCGCGGCAAAGGCGATATGGGCGGCGAGAAATGACGCAAGTCCGGCCAGAAAAGCCCGCTCGCCATCCTGCGCCAGACAGGCGTCGCCCAGCGCCGACAAGGCCAGCGCCGCCACCAGCAGCACCGGTCCGCCCTCAATCGCCGCCAGCAGGCTGAGCAGGGCGACAGGCACGGTCTTGACCAACGTGCGCCGCAAATCCGGCCCCCGGGTGATCATGAAAGCATAGAGCACTGCAGCCGCGGCGGCAAAAACCAGCATGCCGTTCGGCGTGGAATCCAGTCCGCCCGGAAACGGCATCATGCGCTTTGACCTTTCCCGTGTCCGGCCAATCCGCCGCGTCCTTCAGGCACTATGGCGGCGGCAGTTTTTCGGGTCAATTCGCGGTGACGGATGTAGCCGTCACAAAGATCGTGCCGATTTCCGTCGCCACCGCTGCCGAGACCGGCGCCCAGACTCCCGGCATGGCAAGCTCGGCGAAGGCGATTTCGATCCGGCCCTTGCTGCGCAGGAAATCAAGCGCCTTGCGCCCCTTGCGGTAACCCGAAACCGGAACGAATTGCGCCTTGCAGCGCACCGCTTCGCCTTCAAATCCCTTGGCGCGGAACGGCTTGGTCCCGGCAGGCGAAAGCCTGAGGTCGACGCGGATTTCGCCGTCATAGACTTTCAGTGTCCGATTGCAGACATCGGCCTTGCCGTCGGCGCGGAAAATTGTTGCGGTGATGGGATCGACCGCAGCCCTGAGGCCGCCCTGCGGCACCGGCACATATTTCGGATCCTTGTCCTCGCGCAACGCCGGCACATTGACGGTTGACACAACATCGCCCTTGGCAAAGTGGATTTCGGTCTTTTTGGCTTTGCCGCCAGAACTGTAGCTGAGCAGGTAGGACGCGGGTTCGACAGCCGATGCGCCGAGCTTGCCGCGGATGGTGGTCGTGCCCTTGGTCGAATCAAACAGGCTGGCGAGGCCCGCGCTGGCAAACGTGCCGTCGAGCGCAAAACTGTCGCCATTCACCGTGGATGTCATGGTCGAGCGCGCCAGCCTGAGCCCGAGAAACAGGATCGAATATTCGGCTTTCACCGTTTTGGGCGCCTGCATGGCCGATGCGCCGGGCGCCATCGCCAAAACCATCAGCGCCGCCAGCGCGTTTTTCATTACAGCCATTTGCCTTCATCCCCAGTCTTGTACAGCGCAGCCGCCGAATACGCGCTCGTCGGCGTCAATCCGGCCCAGTTGCCACAATCATGCCGCCTTGCCCATGAATGCCGAATGAACGCCGCACGGCAGGCCAAATTCGCAGCTTCATTCACCGGCTTGACGCTCTTTTGAAATGCCACTATGAAACCGCAACATTTTCCATGCGGCTTCCAGTCTCGACCGCGCATCCCCGAGAGGGACAAAGGTGCGGATGACCGGCTTTGCCGACAACGTCTGAAGGATAACTCAATGTCGCGCGCTTGTGAACTGACCGGCAAGGCCGTCATGTCGGGCAACAATGTCAGCCACGCCAACAACAAGACCCGGCGCCGCTTCCTGCCCAATCTCGTCCATGTGACGCTGATGTCGGATGCGATGGGCCAGAAATACCGGCTGCGCATTTCGGCCCATGCCCTGCGCACGGTCGAACATCGCGGCGGCCTCGATGCCTTCCTCGCCAAGGCTGACGAAACAGAGCTGTCGCAGCGCGCGCGCCTGCTGAAGAAGCAGATCGCCAAGAAGACCGCCGGCGCGGCAATCGCCGCCTGATCGCACGATTTCGTTGAAGAGCGCGGCCAAACCGCGCTCTTTTCATGTGAGCTGGTTCCATAACCCAGGATAAAAAAATGCAGATGCCTGCCCGCCTTTGGCCCTATGCGGCCGCCATGGCCCTTGTGGTCCTTGCCTCCAATGTTCTCGTGCAGTTTCCCGTTTCCGGCTCGGTCGGCGGCGTGGCTTTGGCGGACATCCTGACCTGGGGGGCTTTCACTTATCCCCTGTCCTTTCTTGTCACCGATCTTGCCAACCGCGCCCACGGGCCGGCTTTTGCGCGGTCTGTGGTTTTCACCGGCTTTGGCCTCGCCATCGCCTCTTCGCTCATCATCCCTCCCTTGCTGTTCAAGGCCGGATTGACGGCGTTTGAACTGGACGCAGCACGCCTTGCCCGCATCGCCATTGCCTCAGGCGTGGCGTTTCTGACCGGGCAGTTGCTCGACGTAACCCTGTTCAACCGGCTCAGGCAAATGAGCTGGTGGCGCGCGCCGCTTCTCGCCACGCTTGCCGGGTCCATTGCCGATACGGCGGTGTTTTTCACGCTGGCTTTTGCCGCGTTCATAACCTTCATCGGCCCGGCCGATGGTTTTGCACTGGAAAGCGCGCCTTTCCTTGGCGGTTTTGGCTTTGATGCGCCGCGCTGGGCATCCTGGGCGGCGGGCGATCTGGCGGTCAAGCTCATCATCGCCGCATTGGCGCTGGCACCCTACCGAATGCTGATGAACCGCTATGCGGTCTGGACGCCCGAAGGCAAAATGGCCTGATTATTCCGCCAGTCTGAATTCCAGATAGAGATTGCGTTGCAGGATCGAATGGTTGTCGTCTGACATCAGCGACAGCATGGTCGCGCCATCGGCCCGCGTCCAGATGTCGAGCCCCTCCATATTGTCGATCTGATAGGCCATGTCGGCCTCGATCAGCACCGGCCCGTCAACGCGGGCGCCCTTTTTGACACTGTCGCCGGCGATGCGCCGCATGCGCATCCGAACGCCCTGCGCCATGGAAAAGCTGCGCTCGAGGATGACCAGATCGCCGCTTGGCAGAAAAGCACCGTCGGTAATGTCGAACTCGCCGCTGCGCGCCACGGTGAAAATGCCCTTTTGCGGGCCTGAAAGTATGGCGGCATAAATGTCGCCCTTGGGATCAAGGCTCTTTTCGCTCACCGCCACCAGCGCCCCGCCAAGCGGGCCGTCCTGCGGCGCAGGCATGAGCGCTTCAAAGCCGCGGTTCTGGCGCAGTTCACCGGCGGGAACCACAAGGCCAAGATTGCGCAGCGCCGGGCCGACGCCCTCCGGGCCGAGCTTGTATTGGCTGATGCGGTGCTTGCGCTCGAAACTGGCGGTGATGACATCGCCCGAGATCGCCAGCCCCTCGCCGTCGGTCAGCCATTTTTCCGAACTGGGCGCGCCATCCGGCCCCTGCATTTCCTGCATGCGGAACGAAGTGATTCCGGAAGGCGCACCGGCCTGGTCGTGCTCGACCTCGCCCCAGAACCAGAACCCCGTATCGGCAATGCCGAAAAACGCCTTGCCGGGACTGGTAAAGCGAAAGGCCGACAATGCGCCAAGGTCGCGGTCGCCCGACACCATTTCCAGTCCGCCGGTGAATTCCAGCCCGCCAAAGCGCGTCTGGTCCGAACCAATGGCAAACCGGGTAATCGGCCGTGTGGTGATGTCGAGCCCCTTGGGCGCATCCGCCCGCGCAGCGGCAAGCCCGGTCAGCAGGCATGCGGCGGCCAAAAGTGAGGTTCTTTGCATCTCAGCGGCCTCGCCGTCCTGACGTGCTCTCGTCGGAAAACAGCGAGGCAAGCTGATCGGTCATCGCGCCCGCCAATTCTTCGGCGTCGACGATTGTCACCGCGCGGCGGTAATAGCGCGTCACATCATGGCCGATGCCGATGGCGATCAGCTCAGCCGGCGAGCGCGTCTCGATCAATTCGATCACCCCGCGCAAATGCCGTTCGAGATAATTGCCCGGATTGACCGACAGCGTCGAATCATCAACCGGCGCGCCATCGGAAATCACCATCAGGATCTTGCGCTGTTCGGGCCGGGCAATCAGCCGCTGGTGCGCCCACAAAAGCGCTTCGCCGTCGATGTTTTCCTTGAGCAGGCCCTCGCGCATCATCAGGCCGAGATTGCGCCGCGCCCGCCGCCATGGCGCGTCGGCCGATTTATAGATGATGTGGCGCAGATCGTTGAGCCGGCCGGGCGTCGCCGGCTTGCCGTCCTTCAGCCATTTCTCCCGCGCCTGCCCGCCCTTCCAGGCACGCGTAGTGAAGCCGAGGATTTCCACCGAAACCCCGCAGCGCTCCAGTGTGCGGGCCAGGATGTCCGCACAGGTTGCGGCAACGGTGATCGGCCGCCCGCGCATCGAGCCCGAATTGTCGATGACCAGTGTCACCACCGTATCGCGAAAATTGGTGTCCTTCTCGCGTTTGAACGACAGGGTCGAATAACTGCCCTTCTTTTCGTCGATGACCACCCGCACCAGCCGGGCTGGATCAAGATAGCCTTCTTCGAGGTCAAATTCCCAGGAGCGGTTTTGCTGGGCCATCAGCCGCCGCTGCAGCCGATTGGCGAGCCGCCCGACCACGCCCTGCAGGCTGGCCAGCTGCTTGTCGAGAAAGGCCCGGAGCCGGTCAAGCTCCTCTTCTTCACAAAGCTGCTCCGCCCCGATCACTTCATCAAAGGCCGCCGTGTAAATCTTGTAGTCGAACTCCGGCGGCAATTGCGTCATCGACGGCTCGGGCCGCCGCGCCTCGCCCGGCGTTTCGGCATCCGGCTCGTCGTCATCGCCCATTTCGCCGCCATCGGCATCCTGGGCCTGGCTTTCGCCCTGCTCTTGCTCGTCGCTGGCCTGATCGGAGGTTTCGGACTCGCTTTCGTCGCTGCCCTGATCGTCCTCGCCGCCTTCTTCGGTCTTGTCCTCGCCGTCCGGGTTCTTGTCGTCTTCCTCGCTGTCGTCCTCGGTCTCGTCGTCGCCGAGATCCTCGCCCATTTCCATGGACGTCAGCATGTCGCGGATGGCGCGGGCGAAAGCCCCCTGATCGTCCAGCTTGCCAGTGAGCGCTTCCAAATCCGCGCCTGCCTTCTCTTCAATCCAGCTGCGCCAGGCCTCGACCAGGTTTTCCGCGCTTTTCGGCGCCTTGCGCCCGGTCAGCCGCTCGCGCAGCACCATGGCGACCGCCTCTTCGAGCGGCGCATCCTCGCGGCTGGACGCGGCGGCCAGATTGGACTTCTGGTACTTGTCTTCGAGCATGGCGGCCAAATTGTCGCCGACCCCGGTCATGGCATTTGCGCCGATGGCCTCGACGCGCGCCTGTTCGGCAGCGTCATAGACGGCGCGCGCCAGCCGCCCCTGCGGGGCAAGTCGCGCATGCACGCGGTCGTCATGGCAGGCGCGGCGCAGCGCCATGGAATCCGACAGGCCGCGGGTTATCAGAAGTTCGCCGAGCGTCGGCTTTTTCGACAATTCCGGCAGCCGCGCCCGCCCGCCCGCCAGTGCCGGCTTGTCCTTGGCGAACGCCACTTCCATATCGCGGTCGCCGGAAATGGCGCGCAGGGTCACGCTGACGGCGCGCTTGAACGCATCCGTCTCGGTTCCCGCCTTCACCCTGTTCTGGGAATTGTCGCCCGGCTGGGCCATTCCGCTCGGTCTCCGCTCAGCACATGATCCGTCAGGCCAGAACCACGTTGACCGCCGATTCCTTCAATTCCTCGCCAAAGGCCCGCTGATAGAATTCGGCAACCACCGAACGCTCCAGCTCATCGCATTTGTTGAGGAAGGTCAGCCGGAACGCCATGCCGATATTGCCGAATATCTCGGCATTTTCAGCCCAGGTGATCACCGTGCGCGGGCTCATCACCGTCGACAGGTCGCCATTGACGAAAGCCGAGCGCGTCATGTCGGCCACCCGCACCATCTTGTTGACCACGTCGCGGCCCTTGTCGTTCTGGTAGTGCTTGGCCTTGGCCAGAATGATCGCCACTTCATTGTCATGCGGCAAATAATTGAGCGTGGTGACAATGGACCAGCGGTCCATCTGCGCCTGGTTGATCTGCTGGGTGCCGTGATAAAGACCGGTCGTATCGCCAAGCCCGACGGTGTTGGCCGTGGCAAACAACCGGAAGGCCGGGTGCGGGCGGATGACGCGGCTCTGGTCTAGCAGCGTCAGGCGGCCCGATGATTCGAGCACGCGCTGGATCACGAACATCACGTCCGGACGGCCGGCGTCATATTCGTCGAACACCAGCGCCACATTGTGTTGATAGGCCCAGGGCAGGATGCCATCGCGGAATTCCGTTACCTGCATGCCGTCCTTGACGACAATGGCGTCCTTGCCGATCAGGTCGATCCGGCTGACATGGCTGTCGAGATTGATGCGCACGCACGGCCAGTTCAGCCGTGCCGCCACCTGTTCGATATGGGTCGACTTGCCGGTGCCGTGATAGCCCGACACCATGACGCGGCGGTTGAAGGCAAAGCCCGAAAGAATGGCCAGCGTCGTCTGTTCGTCGAAAATGTAATCCGGATCGAGATCGGGAACATGGTCGCCGCCAACCGAATAGGCGGGCACCACCATCGAAGATTTGAACCCGAAGGTCTTTTCAACCGAAGCGGTCGTGTCGGGCAGGTTGGCAATTTCGCGGTCGGCCTTGTTCATCATGTCTCCAGCCTGCGGGGCCTTTCTGCCGCCGCAGAAAATCGTGTCTGTGTCCTGAATTGTCCGGTTAGCAGAAACCAGCCTGTTTGAGCAATCGATAGGCTTGGATGACATCACGAAACCGGTCCTCGGATTCGCGCGCGCCGCCATTGGCGTCCGGATGATGCATCTTGACCAGTTCCTTGTAGCGCGCCTTGATGGCCGCCGCTGTCGCCTTTCCGTCAAGCCCCAGCGTTTCCAGCGCCTTGGCTTCGAGCGCTTTCGGCTTGCGCTCGCGCGGCTGCTCTGTAGCCTTGCCGCCTGCGGCAAACAAGTTGAACGGGTCGCGCAGCTTGTTGTAATAGCCCGCCCGGCCCGAGCGCTGCCCTGCAACATCGGGGGCAGTGCGCGAACCGGCGCTGGCGTTCGCACCCATGGTCCAGGTCGGCCTGTGTCCGGTCACTGCTTCCTTCTGGTAGCGCGCGACTTCGGTGTCGCTGAGCCCCGAGAAATAGTTGAAGCCCTTGTTGTAGTCGCGCACATGGTCGATGCAGAAGCGGAAATACTCGCCCTCCTTCATGCGGCCCACCGGCGCCTTGTGGGTGCCGGGTTTGGCGCAGCCATCCCATTGGCAGCTTGGCGCATGCGATTTCACGGCCGCCTCGGGATCGGGGCGCACCTTGATTCGCTCGAAATAGGACGAATAGGGTTTCATGGGCCGGTGATTATCGCGTCTTTGGCCAAGGATACAAGAATTGACATTTGGCCGCCGATGGACGCTAACGCTGAATCGGCCAGAAAAAGCCAAATATTCCGGATCGGAGACCGTCCATGTCGATTGCCGCCACGCTGACTGACAAGCTGCAGGCTGCTTTCTCGCCCGATAGGCTCATCGTGCTCGATGAAAGCGCCAATCATGCCGGCCATCACCATGTCGTGCATGGCGAAACCGAGGAATTCGATGGCGCCGGTGAAACCCATCTGCGCATCCGCATTGTCGCATCGGCCTTTGCCGGCCTGTCGCGGCTGGAGCGCCATCGCGCTGTCAACGCCATTGCCGAGCCGGAAATCAAGGCCGGCCTGCATGCCTTGGCCATTGAAGCCTCAGCCCCAGGCGAGGCTATCCGCTGGTAGAAGCCGCCGCTATTTCGGAGCGGCAACCGGGCTGTCCTCGGCCGGCTTGATCCTGAGCCGCATGATGCGGTTCTTCTCACGGCGGATGACCACGAACCGCTTGCCGTGAAAGGTGAAAGCCTGTTTTTCTTCCGGGATCATCCGCGCTTCATGGATGACAAGGCCTGCCACGGTCGTTGCCTCGTCGTCCGGCAGGCTCCAGTCCAAAGCCCGGTTGATGTCGCGGATCGGCGTCGCCCCATCCACCAGAACCGAACCATCGGCCTGCTGGCGGATGGCCGCATTCTCATCGTCATGTTCATCGGAAATCTCGCCAACGATTTCCTCAAGAATGTCTTCCAGCGTCACCAGGCCTTCGACCTCGCCATACTCATCGACGACGATGGCCATATGCGCCTTGCGCTTGAGAAAGGCATTGAGCTGGTCAGCCAGCGTGCGCGTATCGGGCACAAACCACGGCTTGGCGGCAAGCTTGCCTATATCGAGCTTTGCCGGATCATTGCCCGCCTCGTGCAGGGCGCGCAGGAAGTCCTTGGCATGCAGCACGCCGATGATGTTGTCGCTTGCCCCGCGCCACACCGGCAGCCGCGTGAACGGGCTTTGCAGCACTTCGTTGACAAGGTTTTCCGGCTTTTCGTCAACATCGATGCCTTTCATGGCAGTGCGGTGCACCATGACATCGGCCACTTCCAGTTCGGAAAGATCAAGCAGCCCGCCCAGCCGGTCACGCTCCTGCTTGATGACCGCCCCTTCGCGGTGCAATTCTTCGACCGTGTCGCGCAATTCGCCGTGCACATCGCGCGGGGCGTTGTCCGCCCGGTCGAGTACGGCCGAAATCCGCGCCCGGAAAGCGAAGGCCAGCACTCCGGCAACAGCGGCAATCACGAGAATGGCGATGGCGTCAGTGCTCATCAGCCCAGATTTTCCCTGAGAAATGACAAAACCTCGGAGGACGGCACATCCTTGGCAATGAACGATTGCCCGATGCCGCGCGTCAGGATGAAGGTCAGGCTGCCGCGCGAAACTTTCTTGTCCTGCGCAATATAGCCGAGAAGCGTTTCTGCATCCGGCAAGTCACCGGGAATCTCACTCATCCGCACCGGCAGGCCAACCGCCTTCAGGTGATGCTCGACACGAGCGGCATCATCGGGGCTGGAGAGGTTCATCCGTGCCGAAAACCGGTGCGCCAGCGCCATGCCGATGGCGACGCCCTCGCCGTGCACAAGTCTTGCCGAATCATAGCTGGTGGCCGATTCCAGCGCATGGCCAAACGTGTGGCCAAGGTTCAACAGCGCCCGGTCGCCGGTTTCGCGCTCGTCGCGCGCCACAACATCGGCCTTTGCCTGGCAGGAAATGGCGATGGCCTCAATGCGTTCCGGGCCGCCAGCAAACACGCCGCGCCAGTTTTTCTCCAGCCATTCGAAAAAGTCCGGCTTGTCAATCAGCCCGTATTTGGCGACTTCGGCATACCCGGCGCGGAACTCGCGTTCGGACAGCGTATCGAGCGCGCCCGTATCGGCCAGCACCAGTTTCGGCTGGTGAAACACCCCGACAAGATTCTTGCCATGGACGCTGTTGATTCCGGTCTTGCCGCCGACTGACGAATCGACCTGGGCCAGAAGCGACGTCGGGATCTGGATGAAATGCATGCCACGTCGCACGATGCCGGCCGCAAAACCGGTCAAGTCGCCGATCACGCCGCCGCCCAGCGCCACAACGGCGTCGCCGCGCTCTAGCCGGGCGGCCAAAATGCCGTCGACAACCTGCTGCAGGGCATCAAAATTCTTGGTCTTCTCGCCAGCTGGCAAGACGATTTCCGCAAGGCGGGCCTCACCCAGGCTGGCTTTCAGACCATCCAGATGAAACCCCGCCACATTGACGTCGCTGATCACCGCCACGCGCGCATTTGGCAGGACGCGGCGGATTTCCGCACCAGCCCTGCCAATCAACCCCGGCCCGATCAGGATGTCGTATTCCCGCTCGCCAAGGCCAACGGTCACTTTGCGCGGCTTGGTTGCGTTCATGCCTGCCTGTCCTTCTGTTCTGCATCCAGCCATGCAGCCAGCGCATCAATCACCTCGCGCGCGATCAGCTCGCGCGGCTCATCGCGCGAAATGACCGTGATGTCGGCCTCGCCATAAACCGGATAGCGCGCCGTCATCAGGGCCTGCATGACGCCGCGCGGATCGGCGTTTTTCAACAGCGGCCGGTTCTGCTTCTTGATGACCCGCGCCATCAGCGTATCAAGATCTGCCTTAAGCCAGACCGTGACCGCCTGCGTTTTGGCCAAATGCCGCGTTTCGGCGTTCATGAAGGCGCCGCCGCCGGTCGACAGCACCTGCGGTCCTTCGCCGAGCAGCCTTTGGATGACCCGCTGCTCGAGCGCCCGGAATTCCGGCTCGCCGTAAAGCTCGAAAAGTTCCGGCACGGTCAGCCGCGAAGCGGTTTCGATCTCATGGTCGCTGTCGAGAAATGGCAATCCGAGCGACTTGGCGCAGAGCCTGCCAATGGCGGTCTTGCCGGCGCCCATCAGGCCGACAAAGACGACGCTGCGTTTGCCAAGACGCAAAACCACATCGGCCTGCGCCGGTCCGATCGTGTCTGCAGCCTCGGTCATCGTCCTGTCCGTCCTTCGCGCGAGGTATGCACATGAAAACCGCCCTGCCGTCAAGAATGCACGCCGCTTGAATTGGCGGATTGAACGCCGCATAAGGAGCGCCACTCAGACCGGTGTAAAACCCGGCGCGACGGAGACATTCGCCCCATGCCGAGCCTTTTCCGGTTCCTGACCACCCTGGCCGTTCTGGCCGGGCTGGCCTATGGCGGCATGTTTGCGCTGGCCACATTCGTGAAACCCAACAAGGGTGAAATGAGTGAGCGGGTCGCCATCGAACCGGACGGACAATAGCGGACCGCCCATGAACAGCGGTGCGGCGCTCGAATCCTTCCTCGAAATGCTGAGCGCCGAGCGCGGGGCCAGCGAAAACACCCTTGCTGCTTATCGCCGCGACCTCGAAGACGCCAACGCGTTCATGAAAGGCGGCCTTGCAGGTGCCGTGTCCCAAGACATCCGCAGCTTTTTGGCCAGCCTGTCGGCGCAGGGCTTTGCCGCAACCACCCAGGCGCGGAAACTCTCGGCTTTGCGGCAGTTCTTCCGCTTTCTCTATGCGGAAGGCCAGCGCAGCGATGATCCTTCCGGCGTGCTCGACAGCCCGAAAAAGGCCCGCTCGCTGCCGAAAACCCTGAGCGAGGCCGAAACCGGACGCCTGATTGATCTGGCGCGCGCCGAGGCCGCAAATCCGCCTCCCGGCATGGACCTGCCGTCGGCTTTGCGGCTTTATGCACTGGTCGAGGTTCTCTATGCGACCGGCCTGAGAGTCAGCGAGCTGGTGTCATTGCCGGTCAGCGTTGCGCTGCGCGACGAGCGATATTTCGTCGTGCGCGGCAAGGGCGCCAAAGAACGCCTGACGCCGCTGTCAGCGCCTGCCCAGGCCGCCATGCGCGCCTGGCTTGAGGCCCGCAATGCCGATCCGGCCCTTGCCGAAAGCCCCTACCTTTTTCCGGCCCGCTCAGAATCAGGCTTCCTGCCCAGGCAGGTCTTTGCGCGTGACCTGAAAAGCCTGGCCGCCCGTGCCGGCATCCGGGCTGCCGATCTGTCGCCGCATGTGCTGCGCCATGCCTTCGCCAGCCATCTCCTGCAAAACGGCGCGGATTTGCGCGTCGTGCAGCAATTGCTGGGCCATGCCGATATTTCAACCACCCAGATCTATACACATGTTCTGGAGGAACGGCTGGAGCGGCTGGTCAATGAAAGCCACCCGCTTGCCGGAACTGCCGCCGGACGGTAAGGGAGAGGCCAGTCAGATCAGGCCGGAACCGCCATGTACAATTATCTTGAATTCGAAAAACCGGTAGCGGACATCGAAGCCAAGATTCTGGAATTGCGCAAACTCTCCGAAACCGGCGGAACCGTCGATCTCGGCGAGGAAATCGGCAAGCTGGAAAAGCGCGCCCGCGACACGCTGCGCGATCTCTACAGGCAATTGGCGCCCTGGCAGAAAGCGCAGGTCGCCCGCCATCCCGACCGCCCGCATTGCCTCGACTATATCGACGGCCTGTTCACCGAATTCACGCCCCTGGCTGGCGACCGCAATTTCGGCGAGGATCATGCCATTATCGGCGGCTTTGCCCGCTTCAACGGCCAGCCGGTGGCCGTCATCGGCCAGGAAAAGGGTTCTGACACCAAATCCCGGCTCAAGCACAATTTCGGCATGGCGCGGCCTGAAGGCTATCGCAAGGCGATCCGCATCATGGATCTGGCCGACCGTTACGGCCTGCCGGTCATCACGCTGGTGGATACCGCCGGCGCCTATCCGGGCATAGGCGCGGAAGAACGCGGCCAGGCCGAAGCCATCGCGCGCTCCACCGCCAAATGCCTTGAACTGAAAACCCCGGTGATTTCGGTCATCATCGGTGAAGGCGGCTCGGGCGGGGCGATTGCCATTGCCACCGCCAACAAGGTTTTCATGCTCGAACACGCCATCTATTCGGTCATTTCGCCGGAAGGGGCGGCCTCCATCCTCTGGCATGATTCCACACGGGCCCGCGACGCGGCCACCTCGATGAAGATCACCGCCCAGGATCTGGTCGCGCTGAAGGTCATCGACGGCATCATTGCCGAACCCGAAGGCGGCGCGCACCGCGACGGGCAGGCGGCAATCGCCGCAGTCGGCCGGGAGATCGCTGCGGCCCTCGCCGCCATGGCCACGTCAGGTCAGGACATCCGCCAGCATCGCCGCGACAAATTCCTCGCAATTGGCCGCTCGCTGTAATCCGTCACCGCCTGCTTTCGGCCATAAATTCGCCCGATCCCCGCAGCAATGACAATGCCGTGAAATGCGCTGCCGGGCCTTGCAGTAAGGTTTTGGCAAGGATAACCCGCATAATCAGCCTGTCGCACTTGCCTGCCGGGGACATTGAAAGATCATGGTTTTGAAAACGGGTCGCCTTCTGGCCGCTTTCGCGTTTCTGGCGCTGGCCGGCTGCAACGAAACCTCCGTCAAGGATTTTTCGCCCAAGGCCGAGCGTCCGCTGCCCGAAAAAGTCATTACCGCGATGAAAGCCAAGGGCATGTCGCGCGGCTCGCCGGTCATGGTGCGCATTTTCAAGGAAGAAGGCGTTCTTGAGGTCTGGAAGCGCAAGGACAATGGCCGCTTCGACATGCTCAAGACCTATGACATCTGCAAGATGTCCGGGGAGCTTGGCCCGAAATTCAAGGAGGGCGACCGCCAGGCGCCCGAAGGCTTCTACACCATTCGTCCCGGCCAGATGAACCCGAACTCGGACTATTACCTGTCGTTCAATATCGGCTTCCCCAACGCCTTTGACCGCGCCAATGGCCGCAGCGGCGCCCACCTGATGGTGCATGGGGCCTGTTCGTCCTCCGGATGTTATTCGATGAGCGATGAGAGCATTGCCGAAATTTTCGCCTTTGGCCGCGATTCCTTCCGCGGTGGCCAGACCGAATTTCAATTGCAGGCCTTTCCGTTCCGGATGACGGCCGCCAACATGGCCCGCTACCGCAATGACCCCAACTTTCCGTTCTGGGAGATGCTGAAAGAAGGCTACGACCAGTTCGAGATCACCAAACTGCCGCCCAAGGTCGATGTCTGCGGCAAGCGCTATGTCTTCAACCAGATCGCATTGGACGGCAAACCCTTCGACGCCAATGCCGCCTGTCCGCAAATGGCCCTGACCAGCGGGCTGCAATCGGCCTATGCCACGCATCAATCGAGCTACAAGGCGGCGTTTGCGGCTGCGGCGGAGAAATCCGCCCTGCCGGCGCCAAAAGCCACCATTGCCGGGCCGAAGGAAGCCGCGATCGTCGCCGAATGGAGCCGTGCCCGCGCTGCAGGCAAGAAGGTCTCGCGCCTGCCGCCATCACTGGAGGCCGCAGCCGGTCAAGCCAGCGCCGAAGCTGCCGCAAAGGCCGAGCTTGCGGTTCCAACGGTTGCCCCGGTTCCTGTCGCACGCCCCGAGGCCGCCGCTCCGGCCGAGGTGAAAACTGCCGAAGCAGCGGATGAAGCCGTGGCCGTTGAAGCTGCGGCACAGCCGAAAAAGCGCTGGTGGCAATTGGGCAAATGAGCGCCGAAATACTGGATTTGCGCGGGCTGAAATGCCCGTTGCCGGTGATGAAAGCCCGAAAAGCGCTGGAAAACCGGCCAATCGGCGCGCTGATTTGGCTGGAAACCACCGATCCGCTCGCCGTCATCGATATACCGGCCTTCTGCCGCACCGATCATCATGACCTGGTGGACAATGCAAAGGCCGAGGGTTTTCACCGCTTCCTCGTGCGCAAGGGTGCGCCTGCCTGAATATCAGAATTTAAAGCCGGGCACCGCCAGCGGATTGTCGGTCAGGGCTGTCCGGTCCGGCTGGCCGATCTGGGCCTTGCCGCAAAACGCATCAAACAGCGCGCTGATCCTTGGCTGATCCATGCCCGTGCCGATCAGCACCAGCCGCGTGCCGCGCTGCCCGTCCGGCCAACTTGCCAGCCGCTCATGCGGCGCCAGCATTCGCCGAACACCTTGAATGACCAAAGGACGCGCATCGTCCGGCGTCTCTGCCAGCCCCTTGAAGCGCAACAGCCCCTCGCCATATGCCGAGCGCAGGAGATCAAGAAAAAGGTCAATGGTCTGCACCGGCAAAGGCCCGTCATGGCCGAGCGTGAAGCTCGCCGCATCACCATGGTGATGGTGGCCATGGTGATGGTCGTGATTGCAGCCGGGACCGCAGACATGGCTTGACGTGATCCCGAAGGTCAGCAAGTCCGCCGGTGAATGCACATCCGCCGCCAACAGGATGTCGCAACGGCTGTTCAATTTGCCGATCGCTGTCCGCAGGCCGGAAATATCGCCGCCAAGGTCGGCCTTGCTGATGATGATCCGGTCGGCCAGCATCACCTGGGCGCGCCCCTCGTCATGGTCCCGGAGGGTTTCCACGCCATGCACCGCGTCAGCTATGGTGATAACCCCGCCGATGGAAAACGCTTGCCTGAGAACGGGATGGCCGGCCAGCATTTCCAGCACCGGGCCCGGATCGGCCAGCCCCGAGGTTTCGATGACCACCCGGGCCAAGGCCGTGAGCCGCCCGGTCTGCAGCCGGTCGGCAAGTCCTGCCAGCGTTTCAGCCAGTTCGCCTTGCACCGTGCAACACAGGCAGCCGCCCGACAATTCGACTATGCCGTCGGTGGCCTGTTCAACCAGCAAATGGTCAATGCCCGTCTCGCCGAATTCATTGACGATGACCGCTGTATCACTCAGCGCCGGATCCTTGAGCAGGCGGTTGAGAAAGGTGGTTTTGCCGGCGCCCAGAAAACCCGTGAGTATGAAAACCGGGATCATTGCGCCAAGGCCGGCTTCAGGCCTGGCGCCGATGCGGCCTTGGCCGCCGGGACCGGATAATCTGGCCTGGGTGTCGGGATCGGAATGCGCCTGAGCGGTTCGGTAATGGCCAAGGGTTCACCGATTGCCCCGCCAAGCCCGACCTTGACCGGTACGAACGGATCGGCCTCTTCGCGCAGGTGTGGCGACAGGAATTTCGGCTTTTTCTCGGTCTGCTTGGCGTCTTTGGCTTCCTTGGCGGTGCCCTTTTCGCTGGCCTGCGGCTGGGCCTTCGGGCAAATGATCTCGCGCATGTCAGGGGCTGTCCCCGCGGCGGCCGTCAGCGCTGCAATGCCGATGCCGGCGTCGGCGGTCTTGGCGAAACCCGCCGCCAGCATGTCTGCCGCCTTGTCGGTGCGCGCAGCACCGCTTTTTGCACCGAGCACAACGGCAATCAGCGTGCGCCCGTTGCGGGTGGCCGAGCCGACCATGTTGAAGCCGGACGAGCACACAAAGCCGGTCTTCATGCCGTCGGCTCCGTCAAACCGGCCCAAAAGCTGGTTATAGGTCTCCATCACCCGCTTGCCGTCCGTGATGGCGCCAATGTTGAAATAGCCGGCCTTTTCGGGAAACTCGCGCCGGATCGCCAGCGCCAGCACCGCCAGATCGCGCGCCGTCGAGTAATTCTGCTCCGAATGCAGGCCGTTCGGATTGGCGAAATGGCTGCCGGTCATGCCAAGGCGCGCCGCTTCCGCATTCATCCGCGCCACGAACGCCTCTTCCGAGCCGGAAATGTTTTCGCCGACCGCAATGGCGATGTCATTGGCCGATTTGACCAGCAGCATTTTCAGCGCATTGTCGAACGTCATCACCGCGCCGGGTTTGTAGCCCATCTTGGCTGGCGGCTTGGACGCGGCGTTTCTGGTCATTTTCACCGGCGACTGCAGGGTGATTTCACCCGCCTGCAACGCGCGGAACGCCACATAGGCGGTCATCAGCTTGGTCAGCGAGGCCGGATACCAGGCCTGCCCGGCGCGCTCTTCGGCCAGCACAAGCCCCGTCTGCGCATCGACAAGGATCGATGTTTCCGCCCGCGCCGCCTGCATGGCAAGGGCTGAGCCAACAACAAGGATGAGTATGCGCAGCATGCAGGCCTTCATTGGTTGATTTTGGCGCTCTTGTCCTTGCCGCTTGCCCCGGCAGGCAGCTAAGGTTGCCCGGAACTATCTAGCCTATGTGACCCTAAAATGGCAAAGCCTGCGCGCAGGTGCCGCATTTCATCGCAAGGAAGCCGCCAATGCCCATCCTCAATCGCGCCGCCGAGATGCAGGGCGAAATCGCGGCCTGGCGGCGCAACCTGCACGCCATGCCCGAATTGCAGTTCGATCTCTACAAGACCGCCGCTTTTGTTGAAGAAAAGCTGCGCAGCTTCGGCTGCGATCAGGTCACGCCCGGGCTGGCAAAGACCGGCATTGTCGCCATCATCAAGGGGGCGCGCGGCGAAGGTCCGGTAATCGGCCTGCGCGCCGACATGGACGCCCTGCCCATTCACGAAGCCACCGGCCAGCCTTGGGCCTCGCAGACGCCCGGCGCCATGCATGCCTGCGGCCATGACGGCCACACCGCCATGTTGCTTGGCGCAGCGCGCTATCTGGCGGAGACCCGCAATTTCGCCGGTTCAGTGGCGCTGATCTTCCAGCCGGCCGAAGAGGGCGGCGGCGGCGGCGGCGTCATGGTGCGCGAGGGCATGATGGAGCGCTTCGGCATCACGAAAGTCTTCGGCATGCACAACATGCCGGGCCTGCCGGTTGGGCGCTTCGCCACCCGCTCCGGTCCGATCATGGCCTCGACGGCCGAATTCACGCTGACCATCAAGGGCCGCGGCGGTCATGCCGCCATGCCGCACATGACCGTGGACCCCATCGTCATTGCCGCGCAGATCGTCACGGCGCTGCAGACCATCGCCTCGCGCAATGCCGATCCGGTCGAATCGGTCGTCGTCACGGTCACCAAGTTCCACGCCGGCGATGCGTATAATGTCATTCCCGCCTCAGCCGAACTGGCGGGCACGGTGCGCACGCTGAAAAAAGAGCTGGCGGCTTTGGCCGAACAGCGCCTGCGCGCCCTGGTATCCGGTATTGCCAATGCCTGCGGGGCGGAAGCCGAGATCGCCTATGACGCCAACTATCCCGTCACCTTCAACCATGAGGCCGAGACCGCCTTTTCTGTCGATGTGGCCCGCGCCATTGCCGGCGACGCCGCCGTCAATGGCGCCACCCCGCCGGTCATGGGCGGCGAGGACTTTTCCTACATGCTCGAGGCGCGGCCCGGCTCGTTCATCTTCATCGGCAATGGCCCGACGGCGGGCCTGCACAACGCGGCCTATGATTTCAACGACGAGATCATCCCGCACGGCGTCAGCTATTGGGTGAAGCTTGCCGAGACCGCCCTGCCGCCGCAGGCGTGAAGCCGCTCTTTCCTCCCCCTGCCGAAGGCGGGGGAGAGGTGACGCGCGCAA
>JBATMU010000104.1:0-9490 GCA_049289995.1 Rhizobiaceae bacterium
CCGGCCAAGCCTGCTGCGGCGGCTGAAATGCCCGCCGATCCGGCCAAACCCGCTGATGCCGCCGATCCTGCGCCGGTCACCGAAGCGCCGAAACTGGTTCCAGCCGGCAATGCGGTCATCATCCGCAAGGGCGATACGCTGTGGCGCATTTCACGCCGGGTCTATGGCAAGGGCGTCCGCTTCACGGCCATTTACACTGCCAATTCCGGCAAGATCGAGGATCCGGACCGCATTTGGCCGGGTCAGGTCTTTGCTGTTCCCGGCAAGACCGAAACAGGCGAGGCTGCCGACATGAGCGCGGTGTCCGAACAGGTCGCCCCCGCCGAGGCAACCGCACAAAGCCAATAACAGGCGGCTTGAACAAGCCGGGTTGCGCAGCCGTGTTTCATCGTCTATCGTCGATTTACGATGAATAGCGATTCTCATGCACACGGGCCTGATTGGGCGGCAGCCGCCTTTGCCGCCCTTGGCCATCCGGCGCGTCTGGCCATCCTGCGCCAGCTCGGCGGGGCAGGGGCCTGCTGCTGCAAGGATGTTGTCGCCCGGCTGGACTTGGCCCAGTCCACAGTCTCTCAGCATCTGAAAGTTTTGGTCGAGGCCGGACTGGTGCGCTATGAGCCCGCAGACCGCCGCTCCCGTTATACCGTGAATTTCGATGTCCTGGCGCGCCTTGCGCCGGAAATCATGGCCATTACGGCGTGCTGCACCGCCCAAGCTGGAACGGCCAAGACAACACCGCAAAAGGAAATCGCGTGAGCAAGACACAACCCGCCGCCAAGGGTTCGCCGATGGCCACCCTTGCCAAACTGCGGCCCTATATGTGGCCATCCGATCGGCTCGACCTGAAAATGCGCGTCGTCTGGGCGTCGGCATTTTTGCTGGCGGCCAAGCTGGTTCTGCTTCTCGTGCCCTATTTTTTCAAATGGTCGACCAATGCGCTGTCCGGCTTGCCGCTCACTTCGGACATTTTCCCGCCCTTCCTTTTGACAACGGCGGTTCTGGTCATTGCCTACAATGTCCTGCGCATCACCCAGCAGGGCTTCAACCAGCTGCGCGATGCGCTGTTTGCCAGCGTCGGCCAGCATGCCGTCCGCAAGCTCGCCCACCGCACGTTCATCCACATGCACGAGCTGTCGCTGCGCTTCCATCTTGAGCGGCGCACCGGCGGGCTGTCGCGCATCATCGAACGCGGCACCAAGGGCATCGACACCATTGTCCGCTTCACCGTTCTCAACACCATTCCGACGGTGCTGGAATTCGCGCTCACTGCCCTGATTTTCGGGCTGACCTATGGCTGGCTCTATGTCGCCGTGGTTGCCCTCACCGTGGCCGTCTATGTCTGGTTCACCGTCAAGGCCAGCGACTGGCGCATCCAGATCCGCAAGGACATGAACACCTCCGACAATGACGCCAACACCAAGGCGGTCGATTCGCTCCTGAACTACGAAACGGTGAAATATTTCGGCAATGAGGGCATGGAAGCCGAGCGCTTCGACCGTTCGATGGCACGCTATGAATCCGCCGCCACCAAGACCTGGACCTCGCTCGGCTGGCTCAACTTTGGCCAGGGCGTCATCTTCGGGCTCGGCATGCTCATTGTCATGGTCATGTCGGCCAGCGAAGTGCAGGCCGGACGGCAAACCGTCGGCGATTTTGTGTTCATCAACGCCATGCTGATGCAACTCGCCATGCCGCTCAATTTCATTGGCATGATCTACCGCGAAATCACCCTTGGCCTGACCGATATCGGCCAGATGTTTGACCTGCTTGATGTGGAGGCCGAAGTCACCGACAAGCCGGACGCGCCTGAACTTGAGGCCCGGACCGGAGCCATTGCCTTCAAGGACGTGCATTTTGCCTATGATCCGGCCCGGCCGATCCTCAAAGGTGTGTCGTTCGACGTGCCGGCCGGCAAGACGGTCGCCATTGTTGGCCCGTCGGGCGCGGGAAAATCCACCCTGTCACGCCTGCTGTTCCGCTTCTACGACATCCAGTCCGGGTCCATCACCATTGACGGCCATGACATCCGCGATGTCACCCAGCAATCGCTGCGCGCCGCAATCGGCATGGTCCCGCAGGATACAGTGCTGTTCAATGACACCATCGCCTACAATATCCGCTATGGCCGCATCGGGGCCAGTGACACCGAAATCCGCCAAGCGGCCGAAATGGCGCAGATCGGCGCCTTTATCGAGAAGCTGCCGGACGGCTACAAGGCCATGGTCGGCGAGCGCGGGCTGAAATTGTCGGGCGGCGAAAAACAGCGCGTCGCCATTGCCCGCACCATTCTGAAAGCCCCGCCCATACTCATCCTCGACGAGGCGACATCTGCACTCGACAGCCAGACCGAGCAGGAAATCCAGGCGGCCCTTGATCACGTCTCGAAGAACCGCACGACGCTGGTCATCGCCCACCGCCTGTCGACCGTTATCAACGCCGATGAGATCATTGTGCTCAAGGATGGTGAAATCGCCGAACGCGGCCGGCATGAAGCTCTATTGCGCAAGAAGGGGCTTTATGCGGCCATGTGGAGCCGCCAGCGCGAGGCAACCGAGGCCGAAGAACGCCTGCGCAAGGCCCGTGAAAGCGATGAACTGGGCGTGGTCACCCGCAAGCGCACTCCGGAAGTCTGATTCTTCGCGGCAAGCCGACAGCCGACGATTGCCAAATTCCAGGCAAATTCGGCGGGCTTCTTAAGCCCCTGTGCACATATCCGCTCTACCATTGCCGCGGTTCCATGCGGCTGCGGGGTGCGTCGTGATCAATATCATAGGATTTTTCCGGAATCGCTCCGGCGCATTTGCCGTGAATATGGCAGTCTTGGCCGCTCCATTGCTGATAGCCGTTGGTCTGGGCGTTGATCTGACACGCAAGATCAATGCAGCGGCCGAACTTCAAAATTCGGTTGATTCCGCCGCATTGTCGCTTGTTCAAGCGATCGAACTGGATGACGAGGACCTCCAGGACTCCGCCAAAGCGGCATTTTTGGCCAATTCGGCAATAGGCCGGGCCATGTCCAATCTTTCGGTAACGGCAGTGCGCGTGACGCCAACCCGTTTGCGGATAACCGTTGATGGGGACATGCAGTCCATATTCATGAAGGTTGGCGGCTATCCGCGGATGGACATTCATTCTGTTGCAGAAGCGGAAACTGCAGGCGCGAATGGCAGCCCATGCATCACCGTTTTGTCAAGTGCACCGCAGGCTGTGCTGTTCAATTCGGGCGCATCCATGGATGCCCCCTCATGCGAGATGCATGTTCATTCAGCAGCCAATCCGGCATTTATCCACAATGCCGGTGTGGATTTGGACCTGGACAAATTCTGCGTAAAGGGAACAAAATACATCAATAACGGATCTGCCATGCCGGCGCTTGAAACCGGCTGCGAGGTTCAGGACGACCCTTATGCGGGCAAGCTCAGCGAACCTTCAGTTTCGGCAAATTGCGAGACGTCCGGCTGGTATGACGGATCGAATTTTTCTTTCAATCCAGGCGTTCATTGCGATACCGGCGTTCACGGCAACGCAAAAATCACGTTCAAGCCGGGCCTGCATATCATCAAGGGCAGGATGATCCTCGATGCCGGCGCAACCGTTGTTGCCGAGGGCGTGACATTCTATTTCCCGGATACCGATAGCGAAATCCGCGTGAATGGCGGTTTCACCTTTTTGGCCAAAGCCCCGGAAAGCGGCGCCTACAAAGGCATATTGATGTTTGAGAAGACATCAAATGCCGCAAACAATGCGAACAAGCGGCAATACATTTTCAATGGATCGATCAATGAGCAGATCGAAGGCGTGATCTATCTGCCCAACCGGGATGTTGTCTACAATTCCACCACCAATGTTGCCGCAAGCAAGATCAACATGGTGGTGAACACGATGATCGTGAATTCGGCAAACTGGAAATTTTCCGGCTATGGTGAGGCAGCCGGCGGCGGCGGCTCAACGGCGGTCCGCCTGGTCAGGTAACCGAGAATTGCTAGGTTGCCATGATTGGTCTAATCACGTAGCCAATGCGTGAACGGACAAAACATGAGCCTCCTCGACACCGTAAAAAACACCATTGTGCCAATCCATCCGGCTGGCCGGCCGTTTGTCGCCGGGTTCGCCGTGGCGTCAGCATTGCTCGGCATGATCTGGCCGCCGCTGTTCTGGATCGGCATGCTGCTCACCGCCTGGTGCGCTTATTTTTTCCGCGATCCCGAACGCGTCACGCCCACTGATGACCGGCTGGTCATTTCGCCTGCCGATGGCATCGTCTCGGCTGTTGGCCTTGCGCTGCCGCCTGCCGAGCTGGGCCTTGCACCCGGTGAATGGCTCAGGATTTCCGTGTTCATGAATGTGTTTTCCGTGCACGTGAACCGCGCGCCGGTGCGCGGCACAATCACCCGCATCGCCTATCGGCCTGGCGCCTTCGTCAATGCCGCGCTCGACAAGGCCTCTTCGGAAAACGAGCGCAACGGGCTGGTCATCGACAGCCCGCACGGGCCGGTTGCCGCCGTGCAGATTGCCGGCCTGATCGCCCGCCGCATCCTGTGCTGGGGCAAGGAAGGCCAGTCCATTGCGGTTGGCGAGCGGTTCGGCTTGATCCGCTTCGGCTCGCGCGTCGATGTGTTCCTTCCTGTTGCCGCTTCGCCTTGCGTGAGCATCGGCCAGACGGCCATTGCCGGCGAGACTGTGCTGGCTGAATTCGGCGAGCGCCGCGCCTTGCCGCTCTATCGCAAGGCCTGATGCGTTGACCGGACCCTTCCCGCCCTTTGAGCCGAACGGCCCCGCTGATCCGCGCGGGCCGCGGCTCAGCGAAATCCCGCTGCGCATGATCGTGCCGAACATGATTACCGTCCTGGCCATTTGTGCGGGCCTTTCCGGTGTGCGCATGGCCTTTGAAGGCCGCTTCCAGCTGGCGGTCACCATGGTGCTGATCGCCGCCTTCCTCGATGGCATTGACGGCCGCATCGCCCGCGCATTGAAGGCCACGTCAAAGTTCGGCGCACAGATGGATTCGCTCGCCGACATCGTCAATTTCGGCGTGGCTCCGGCGCTCGTCCTTTATGCATGGATTCTCGATCAGGCGGGGTCATCCGGCTGGATCGCCGCGCTGCTTTACGTGATTGCCTGCAGCCTGCGCTTGGCACGCTTCAACGTCATGAGTGAAGAGCCCGACCGCCCGGCCTGGCGCAATGATTTCTTTGTCGGTGTTCCGGCGCCAGCCGGCGCCACGCTGGTGCTGCTGCCGGTCTATCTCGGCTTTCTCGGCCTGCCGCTTGAAC
This sequence comes from Rhizobiaceae bacterium, assembly GCA_049289995.1. Lineage (GTDB taxonomy): Bacteria > Pseudomonadota > Alphaproteobacteria > Rhizobiales > Rhizobiaceae > JBATMU01. Next base: position 5,274 of record JBATMU010000104.1, read on the forward strand.
CCGCCTTCGCCTATCTTTCCGCCGCCTATGTCGTGGTGATCGGCCTGCTTCTGGTGTCGCGCCTGCCGGTATATTCCGGCAAGACGGCCAGTGCGCTTGTCAGCCGCGACATGGTCATGCCGCTGATCCTTGCGGTGGCGCTCTATGCGCTCATGGTGGCGAGCTATCCTTGGCAAATGCTGTCGCTGACCGCCGCGGCCTATATCGCCAGCCTGCCATTCGGCGCGCGGCTCTATGCCCGCCGGGAAAAGCAGCATGAGCAAGTTATAGAACCAGTAGAGTGATTTCATTATCTGAAATGCGCGCGCTTCAGTTGCGGACATCACTTGTTATCATTCTGTCATCTGCAGTTAAGCAGTGCAAACTACGCTAATTTAAGAAGTTTCCGTTATTTGACACGCATGGCTAGGGGAAGAGCTATGCGCAAGAATCTGGTTCGCCGTTTTTTTACCGACCGTCACGGCAATTTTGCAATGATGGGCGCTGTGCTGACCGTGCCGCTGCTTGCCGCCGCAGGCCTGTCCATCGATTATTTCCAGTCGGTGAACATCCGCTCGCAATTGCAGAACGCCGCCGATTCCGCAGCCATTGCCGCAGCGCGCACACCCTCTGGGGCCGACTACGCCGCCGCTGCCCAGAAGATTTTTGAAGCCAACAGCGCAGGCTTGCGCGGCATAACCTTGAGCGGCGGCCAGACCGTCCGCGTCATGGGCGCCGATGGCTGGGAATATACCTATTCGGTCAGCTTCAACATGCCGACCGGCCTGTCCGGCCTGATCGGCATCGACCAGGTTGCGGGGGCAATCGACTCGACGGCCATCGCCGGCGGCGAAAAGGTCGAAATCGCGCTGGTGCTCGACAGCACCGGCTCGATGAACGGCCAAGGCAAGATGGTCGAGCTGAAAAAGGCCGTCCGGCTTTTCGCCGACGAATTCTCCGGCATGACCAATAATGTCAAAATGGCGGTCGTGCCCTTCGACACCCAGGTTCGCCTTCAGGACGTCGCTTTCGGCAGTTCCGTGCTCGACACGCCCGCCAATCCGTTCACCGACGCCACCAATTGCGCAACGCTCAACGATCCCGATGACCGCGCCGCCTGCACCGAATATAAGGATGCCGCCGCCGCCGCTACCGGCTGCACAACGACAACCGATACGGCGCCGCATGTCACCATCACGTCCGAAGCCTGCGTAACAGTCACCAACGGCGTCAAATATACCGAAACCACAGTGACCACGACCACGACAATTCCGGACAATGTCGACGTGGTTGTCACCAACACCTCCGAACCTTTTGATTTTGGTCCGAAAACCTCCAAGCCCAATGACGTCATCACCGCCAACAACGATCTGCTGGGCGCAGACGCGCTCAATTGGACCGGCTGCGTCATCGACCGCGCCCAGCCCTATGATGTCTCCGATGCCTCGCCGCGCTATTCCGATCCGGCCACGCTCTATCCGGCCGCCCATTGCGCCGGGCCGAACCTTGCCGCCATCCAGCCGCTGACCGCCAATATGACCACCATCAAATCGGTTGCCGCCAGCTTGCAAGGCTCGGGCAACACCAATGTCAGCATCGGTGTGCAATGGGGCATGGAAGCGCTGACGCCCGAGCAGCCGTTGACCGGCGCCTCGACCGCCGCCAACGTCAAGCGCTACATGATCGTGCTCACCGATGGCGTGAACACCCAGAACCGCTGGACCAAAAATTCCGCCGAAATAGACGCACGGCTGACTCTGGCATGCGCCAACGCCAAGGCCAACGACATCACGCTCTACACCGTGCGTCTCATCAACGGCAATGCGTCTGTCCTGCAGGCCTGCGCCTCAAGCCCCGACAAATACTTCGATGTGCAGAATGCCAATGAATTGTCAGGCGTGTTCGGCGAACTGGCCGCCAAGATCAAGAAAGTCCGCATCGTCAGCTGAGCGGAACGGTTTTGGCCGTCATTCCGGCGAGCGGAACGAGGCGAACCGCTTTTCCCGCACCACGAACAACCGGCCGTTTTCCGTGTTGGACGCATCGGCCAGCGGCAGTATAGCGGCGGCGACCTCCGCTGCGGTCGGCAGCGTTTCAGGGTTTTCACCCGGCATGGCCTGGGCGCGCATGGCGGTCCGCGTTGCGCCGGGATCAACCAGGGTCACCTTGGCGGGCGTTGACGCCAGTTCTTCCGCCCAGGTGCGGCCCAGCATGTCCACCGCCGCCTTTGACGCCGCATAGGGACCCCAGAAGGGCCGCGCCTTGTAGGAAGCGCCGGAGCTGATGATGATCGCCCGGCCCGCATCCGACTTGCGGATCAGCGGATCGACCGAACGGATCAGCCGCCACGTTGCCGTGACATTGAGCGCCATGACCTTGTCCCACACCTTGGCCTCGACATGGCCGAGCGGAGATATGACGCCAAGCATCGCCGCATTGGCCACCAGAATGTCCAGTCTGCCCCAGCGCTCGAAAATCGCCCCGCCCAGCCGGTCAATGCCGGCCATGTCGGCCAGATCCAGCGGCACCAGCGTGGCTTCGCCCTTGCCGGTGCGGGCATGATTGGCCTTGATCTCGTCGTCGAGGTCTTCAAGCCCGCCTATGGTGCGGGCCACGGCCACGACATGGGCGCCGCGCGCCGCCATCTGCAAGGCCAGCTGATAGCCGATGCCGCGCGACGCGCCGGTTACAAGCGCGATCCGGCCGGATAAGTCGAGGGCAGGGGCGGACATGGATTCTCCAGATTTGCAGCCTCCGTTGCCAGCTTCAAGCGCCTTGCGCAATGTGTTTCTTTGCCACAATCTGATGTCACAACTGACCGGTGCAAATGGCAGGAGCTTGCCCATCAACACTGCCACTTACACAACATTTGCGATCTGGCTCTTGGCTGCCGTTGTGATGGCTGGCCGAGTTGCGGCGCAGGAAGCTCCGCAATGTCCGTTTGAAACGGCCGAAGCAATCGCGATCCTGGAAACGCAGACGCAAACACTCGGGGCAGCCCGGTCAATTGTTGTCGATACCGAGATACGAACCGATCCCGGGGAAGTGCAGGATGCGATCAGGGCATATCTTTCCCACCCCCAGCTCGCCGGAAGCGGGACGGGCAATGCCTTGGTCGCCTATGTGTCCAAGGGTCAGGCAATATGCGTTTTATACGCCCGCTTGGCGGATGGACGCTATGTCTTCGATATGATCTTGCTGCCAAAGACTGCTGATCAGATCTCGGCGTTGATCGAAGAAAACCTGGCGGCTTTTCACCACAGCGGGCCACAGGCGCCGCGTGCTCCACGCCCGCGTCCTGAAGTCGAGGCCACGCAGCAGCGATCTGCAAAATCGCTCACCCAACGCCTGCAAAATGACACCCGCCAGCCGGGAGTTCTCCTCCAGGAAATTGCAGCCGTTCTTTTCCCCTCCAGCCTTTTTTCGCAGCTTGAGTTAAACGCCAGGAGCTTGTCCATCGTTCCGGCGCTGAACATGGGCCGGGTTCCATTTTCCGCTCTGGATCTTGACGGTGATGGAAAGCCGCTGATCGAAAGCACCGCCATCAATATCGAAGCGTCACTGAAAAGCGTCCTCGATCAGACCTTGTACGCATGGACTCCGGGCTTGCTCCGTCCCGCCGTTTTCGGCGATCCGGACGCAACGGCAGATCCCGACTGGCTGCTGCCAAGATTGCCCGGGGCGGATCGCGAGGCGCGGCGCGTCGCAGGATTGCTCGGCACTCAGCCGGTAATCGGGCCGGACGCAACCAAGGCCCGGTTTTTGCGCGACACCGCGGCCTCTGACTACATTCACGTCGCCGCGCATGGCCTGGCCAGCGCCGCAGACCCAATGGATAAGAGCTTCCTGGCGCTCAGCGGCGAGCGGCTGACCGCCCGTGAAATCCAGCATTTGAAGCTGACGGGCAGCCCGGTAGTTGTGCTCAGCGCGTGTCAGACGGCGCTCGGCGGGCCGCTCGAGGCCGGTATCATCGGGGTGTCTCGCGCATTCCTGCTGGCCGGCGGGATCAATGTGATTTCCAGCTTGTGGAACGTCGACGATCACGCGACCTCGGAAATCATGTTCGGTTTCGTACAGAATCTGGCCTCAACCAACCCGGCCGAAGCGCTGCGGCTTGCACAATTGTCTGCAAGGTCGAAATGGCCGGATACGAGAATCTGGTCGGCCTTCGTCGTCTACGGCGCACGAATCGTCAGCCGTTGACTGGTGATCTGATATTGCCTGCCGTTAATGCCCGC
>JBATMU010000105.1:0-2653 GCA_049289995.1 Rhizobiaceae bacterium
GAATTATCAGGGCGGCGGCAAACCACAGGACGATACGTTGAATGGCGGCGAGCTTTTGCCTGCGCCTGCAGATTCCGGCTTCGAGCCGTCGGCCGCGCCGCAGGGCGAGGACGAATTCGCGCTGACGCTTATCCGGGCGATGATCGCCGCGGCGCGTTCCGATGGCCAGATCGACGGCAACGAGCGCAAGCGCATTGGCGACAGGTTGGCGCTTTCAGGGCTTGGCGCTGATGCAGAACGCTTCATTGCTGATGAGCTTGACCGCCCGACACCGGTTGAGGCGCTTGTGGCGGCCGCCCAGACTGATGCACAGCGCGTGGCGCTCTACACGGCAGCGCGGCTGGCCGTTGATCCCGACGCCCATCCCGAGCGCGCTTTCCTTGATGCGCTGGCAGAAGGGCTGAAACTGCCGGGCGTTCTGGTCCAGCATGTCGAATCGACGGTCGCCGCAGCGCAGGTGTGAAACTTCGCAAACCGCATTGTGGACGGGCCTTGCATTCCGCGCGGGCCCGTTCACATTCCGGCAATGAACACGATTTCCGATTCCGGAGACATGGCTGAACCGAGGCTGCGGCTCAGGCTGCATTTTGGCGGTTTCATGCTGGGGCCCGGCAAGGCGGATCTGCTCGAACTGATCGATGAGAAGGGCTCTATATCGGCGGCAGGGCGGCAGATGGGCATGAGCTACAAGCGCGCCTGGATGCTGGTCGAAACCATGAACGCAGCCTTCGCCGCGCCGTTGGTTGATTCCAGCCGGGGCGGGACAAAGGGCGGCGGCGCCCATCTGACAGAAACCGGACAAGCGGTGCTCATGCATTTCAGGGCGCTGGAAGCCAAGGCGCTGGCTGCCGGCGGTGCCGAAATCATCGCGATCCGCGCCCTGGTTTCGGATATGTCTGGACAGAAATAACGCTTGCATAGCCGTTGTGATCCAGGCCATATGTCTGGCGAAACATATCGATGTGCGGCGCCAATCATGACAGTTTTTTCGCCCTTCCCGCCCGTCCTTGCATTCGTTGCCGCAATGACCGTTTTCGGCACGTCGGCGCGCGCTGATGATGCTTTGGCCGCTGTCGCCGCCAATTTTGCCGGGGCGGCGAAAGACATCGCCGCCGCATTCGAAGCAACGAGCGAGCACAGCGTAACCATCACCACCGGCTCAACCGGCAAGCTTTACGCGCAAATCGCCCAGGCTGCACCGTTTGACCTGTTCCTGTCTGCCGATGCCAAAACAGCCGAGCGGATCGAGAAGGAAGGGCTCGGCGAGGCAGGCAGCCGTTTCACTTATGCGATCGGCATGCTGGTCTTGTGGAGCAGCGACGCAAGCCGCATTGGCGCCGATCCGAAAGCTGCGCTGCTCGATTCCGGCACGCTGAAAATTGCCATCGCCAACCCGGATCTTGCGCCCTATGGCGCGGCGGCGCGCGAGGCCATGCAGGCCATGGGCGTCTGGGATGCCGTGCAGGGCAAGATCGTCATGGGCGAAAATGTCGGACAGGCCTATTCCATGGTTGATACGGGCGCGGCGCAGGCCGGGTTTGTCGCCGCTTCGGCTTTGGCTTCGAATGCGGGCAAAGGCTCGCATTACGACGTGCCGCAAGACCTGTTCACGCCGATCCGCCAGGATGCCGTGCTGCTCAATCCGGGCAAGACCAATGAGGCGGCACGGGCCTTCATGGCGTTTTTGAAGAGTGAAGAGGCAAAAGCCATCGCCCGCAAATTCGGCTACGATGCGCCATGAACCGGGTGTGCTGCATCTATGCCTGACCTTTCACCGCTTTGGCTGACCCTGCAGCTGGCCTTTGTCACCATGCTGCTGCTGCTCGCCATCGGCACGCCCGTTGCATGGTGGCTGGCTTTCACCAGAAACCGGCTGAAACCGGTGGCGGAGGCGCTGACTGCGTTGCCTCTGGTGTTGCCGCCCACCGTGCTCGGCTTTTATCTGCTGGTCATGCTCAGTCCGAAATCGCTGCTCGGCGGCCTGTGGCTTGATGCAACAGGCACGACGCTGACCTTCTCGTTTGCCGGCCTGGTTATCGGCTCGATGATCTATTCGCTGCCGTTCACCGTGCAGCCGCTGCAAGCGGCTTTCGAGGCGATGGGACGCGGGCCGCTGGAAGCTGCCGCCACGTTGCGGGCCGGGCCAGCCAGCCGGTTTTTCTCGGTGGCCGTTCCCTTGGCATCGCGCGGGTTCCTGACCGCAGCGGTGCTGACATTTGCCCATACGCTCGGCGAGTTCGGCGTGGTGCTTATGCTTGGCGGCAATATTCCGGGCCAAACCAAAGTCATTTCCATTGCCATCTATGAGCATGTCGAAACGGTCAATTATGCCGATGCGCATGTTCTGGCGGCGCTGCTTCTGGTGTTTTCCTTTTTGGTTCTTTTGTTTGTCTATTCGGTCAACCGGCGCTTTCCGGTGCATGCGCAATGAGCATGTTGTCGCTGGATATCCGCCTCGCGCGCCCGGGCTTTTCGCTAAACGTGAAACAGCAAATCGTGCTTGATGGCGTGACATCGGTGTTCGGACGCTCGGGTTCAGGCAAAAGCACGCTGCTGCGCATCATTGCCGGGCTGGAGCCCGGGGCGTTCGGCTCGGTGCGGTTCGACGCAGAAGTCTGGCAGGATGGAAACAGGCTCTTGCCGCCCGAAAAGC
>JBATMU010000106.1:0-7669 GCA_049289995.1 Rhizobiaceae bacterium
GATCATCTGTCTGGTTGCCATCGGTATTGCCGGGGTCATTGTCGAGCATGTAGCTCGCCCAGGGCGGCGTGTTTTCGCCCTTCACCGGCCCGGCCGGCATGCCTTGCAAACCGTCAATGTCAAACGCCCCGCCCGGCGCCAGCGCGTCCATCAGCCTTTCGCTGCGACGCAGGTTTTCGCCTGTTGACCACAGCGAGGCTTCGCAGGCTTTGGTGTCGGCAAACCCCTCCTTGGTATAGCCAAAGCCCAGATCAATGCCGCCATTTGTGGCGCGGTTTGCCACCTCAAAACCGACCGCATACTCTTCCGGATCAGCGATCCAGCGGCCCTTGGTGGCCGCATCATCGGGGTTTTCCAGCCAGAACCGGTAGAGCCGCGCCTTTTCCGGCTCCGTGAAGGCGCGGTAATCATAGCCGCTGCCGAATGCGCCGCGCTGCGCCAGAACCAGCGCGCCCTTTTTGGAGAACACCATATCGCTGACCGGCAGCTTTTTCGGCTTTTTGGGAACATCAAGCTCCCATTGCGCATCGTCGAGAAACGCGCCCGTTGTTTCATCCAGCCCGACCGACCAGATTTCACCGCCATTGCCGACAGCGTAAAACAGCCGCCCCTGATGGACGGCCAATCCCCAAACGCTTCGGTCCTGCTCGGCAAATCCCCAGGTACCGGGATCATCGGGATCAAAATCCGGCGAGGTGATCTCGAGCCGGTTGGCCGGATCATGGGAAATCGGCGAGAGACCCGCCGCAGACCGTCCTGCCGTGCCATGATCGAAAATGCCGAGTTCGGCGCCATCCAGCCCGAAACGGTGGATCATGCCGGTCGACAGATCAGAAACAAGGATCTGCCTGTGCGCCGCGTCATAGGCGAGATTGCCGAGGCCAGCGCCGGCATTGGCGAGGCCTTCGAGCTCGACATTGGCAAACAGGCTGACTTCGCCGGTTACGCCATCCACCTTCCAGATGCTGCCGGGTCCGCCGAGCCGCCCGGTTGTGTCGTTGGCATTCGGGATGCCCCACATGCCCTCCATCCATTGGGCGTCAGCGCCGCCCATCTGCAGCCGTTCAGGCCGGCCATCATTGTCCGCGTCGGGCTTGGTGATGTGCAGGCCATAGGCGGAACTTGCCGCCAGATAGGCATTTGGATGTTCGGCATCATCAAGCACCACGCCGAACACCTGGCCGATATCGCGCGCCCGGAAAGAGTTGACGGCCTCTGCCTGCCAGGCGCGGGCATCCCAAATATGCCCTGGTGCGCGCAGGTCGTGGATTCGGGCCGAAATCCCGTCAGGATTGATCAGCGTCTCGGCGAGGATGTCGGTTCCTTCCGGCAATTCACCGGCCGGCTCGATCACACCGGAAAAACCGGTGACCAGCGCCATGCCCGGATCCATCAGCGGCAGGCCGTCTCCGGCCGGGCTTTGGCTGGGGAAAATCGCCAGAATGGCCGCACCCGCCAACAGGGTTTTCGTAAGTCCGCGCATCGTCATCTCCCGCATTGGGCCGCGGATGTGCGAAGACACACCGGGGCCGAGTGTGGGCAGACGCTATGAGGCAGGGGCGTCGGCTTCTATCACCCGCCAGGGTGATGCCATGCGGAATTATTGCGCTCGCCGCATCGGAATGGCGGGGTCTACCTGCGGGGCAAGCGTGCGCAATGAGAGGAATCGCCCGGCAATGCGCTGTTCAAGCGGGCTGGCATCACGGCCGATTCGCGCCTGCACGGTTGAAACCAGCCCGCCGTAGGCGGCAAGCGCCTTGTCAACATGCGCCCAATAGCCAGGCGAATTGACCGTTTCAAACTGTGCGGCCTTGAATTCAACCAGCATGGTTTCAAAAAGCCCGCCTAGCGCTGCATCTTTCCACGGTGTCTCCGGCTCCGCATAGGGCACGGACAGCGAATGAACAGCCACGCCGAGATGACCGATCAGGTCGGACAGGTCTTTGAGCGCCGCATTGGCGGCGGCAATCCGCGTCAACACGCCAAGCGGCCCCCGCGCGGCATTCAGCCGGTCCAACGACGTGATGAGTGCGGCAAAATTCAGCCGCGCTGAAATGTCATGGTGATCGTGAAGCCCGGCTATGCCGAGGCTCAAGCAATTGTTGGCAGTTTCGGGCGCAACATCCTGAAGGACGGTCAGTTCGTTATCAAATGCCGACAAGAATTGCTGGTTGTCGTACAGGATGGACTGGAACAGCTGCCGGTATTGGCGGCTTTCATCAGCGGTCAATTCGCTGCCTGCTTCCACCTTGGTCAACAAGGCCGTATTGGCCAACCGCGCGGGCTCATCCATCAGAAAGCCGTGCGGCACGCCGATGGCCGCTGCCTCATTGAGCCGCTGGGTCCATGCTGTGATGTCCACCTCGCTCATCGGGCCGGGATCGAATGCGGAGACATACGCGGCAGCAAGGCCCAATGCGCCAAGAATGCCTGCCAACACGCGCTTCACGCCGTTATCCCCGGAAGCGGCGTGAATGCGGCGCGATGGCGCAATGGCGGTCTAATCATTGATTTATCTTGAAAAACGCGCAATTCGCGGCGTAGATGGGGCAAGGGACGGAATTCCTGCGCAGCGGCGGTTTTCGGCGTTTTGTGCATTGGGGGAGGGACCGCCGCAGAATGGACGCTGATGACGTCGATCTGATTGCGCGTATCTATGATACGGCGCTTGATCCGGAAATCTGGCCTGAACTCATGCTGCGGATCGCCCACAAATTGGGCGCTGCCGGTTCGTTCATCTTCGAATTGCGGCTCGATGACGACCATCCGCAAATCGCCTCGCGCATTTTTTCGGCCAATTATGTTCCCGAGATCGTCCGCGACTATCTCATCCGTTTCAATGCCGAAGAGATTGATGACCAAGGCCGGTTTGCTACGCTCTCGGCCCGTGCTGACGCTGTCGATCTCATCAGCGATGTTCACCTGCGCCCGCAGGTTTCCGACCTCTTGGCACAGCCGAATACCGCTTTCATGATGAAACACGGGCTCAAGCACCGGGCAGGCGCTCTCCTCAACAAGGATCTGCTCAATATCGACCGGTTCGCGCTGCAGTACAGCCTCGACCACGGGCCGATCACGGAATCCGAGCGGCGCAAGGCAGTGCTTTTCCTGCCGCATATCGCCAAGGTTATTGGTTTGGCGCGCCCGCTGGAAGAGCACTTCCTGACTCGCGCGGCTTTCGAGGAAATCCTTGGCCAATCCGATCAGGGTATTGCCATTCTCAGCCCGTCCGGAACGCTCATATACCGCAATGCCGAGTTTGACCGGGTTCTGGAAACGCACCGTGTTTTCCGGTTGTCGCCGGGTGGCGTACTGCAAGTCCGGCAGGATGAGCTCGCGCGCAAATATCATGACCTTCTGACCGATGCCGATGCGCATGGCCGCCATGGTGCACGCGCCCGCCGCGAAGCCCTGGTCTTTCCTCTTGGCGGGGATGGCGCGGCCATTTTCGCGGAGATTTGCCCGGTTGACGAAAGCCGCCTGACCGGCCGGCTTGGCGCGGGTTGCCGGCTCTTGACTTTGATCGATTCCAGTCGCCCGGTGCGCTTTGATCTCAGCCGCATCAGCAAGTTTTACCAGCTTTCGCCCAGTGAAGCCGATATTCTCGGGCTCATTGCTGAAGGTCATGGCAATCAGGAAATTGCCGAGCGCCGGGACCGCTCGCCCGATACGATAAAAACCCAAATCAAGGGATTGATGCGCAAGACAAATTCTGAAAACCGCATGGACCTTGTGCATATGGTCCGCAACTTGTCCTCGCCGGTACGGTATCAAGCTCAGCGCTAGTTTTATTGGCAAGGTGCATCTTCCCGTGCTTTCAAAAGGCTCGACGCCTTGTTCGCTGACAATGATGCCCAGCCGGTCTGCCTTGGCCCGGTCGTCACTTTGATCCAATCATTGACCTTGCCGAGCAGTTCAATGCGTGAGCCGGCTTTCAATTGCGCCGTTACCGGCGCGTTCTTGCCCGGAAACTCGCGAAGATCGAGACCATTGACATCATCGGCGACCCGGCAATCAAAGCGGATGGATGCTTCGGCCTGAACGAGCCGCACGTCCGGTGCGAGATCGCCTTCGGGTGCCCCGTCAGCGCCGTTGGTGACCAGATTGTCGGCAGGTTTGGCGCCGATCGCCTCGGCGATATTGGCGGCCACGATGCCGCTGACAATTGCTGAAGATGCTGACGTGCCGCTTGCCGCCATGGCCAGGCCGTGATTGGCCGAAGAGGCGGAAGTGACGTCAACGCCTGGCGCCCGGATATCGACACACGGGCCGAAATTGCTGAAATCCGGGCGCTTGTCGTCGGGTCCGCTCGCCGCAACGGTAACGGCGGCCTTTGCGGAAGCGGGCGATTGGCTGCACGCGTCAACACTGTTGTTGCCAGCTGCGGTGACGACCGGAATACCGTTTTCAACGATTTCGGTGATCCATTCATCAAGATCATCGGAATGCGGACCGGTCAGCGACAGATTGACGACTGACGGCCGGCGCGGCGAAATCGGCAATTCCCGGTCCAGCACCCAATGGAAGGCTTCCACCAGAACCGAAACCGTTGTGGTTTCATCCTCCCAGCAAGGAAGCACCGACACGTCAATTATCGGCGTATCGGGCGCCACACCCATCGTCTTGCCGGCTATAAGCGAAGCCATGCCGGTGCCATGCAGCGTGCACAACGCGGCCTGCAATTCGTCAGCGGGGATTTGCGGCACAAACCGCGCACCGAATTCCACACGGCCTGTCAATTCGGGGTGCGTGGCGTCAACACCTGAGTCCAGAAGGTATACCCGCGCACCGGCGATTGACGGGCGCCTTGCATAGACATTGTCGAGCGGCAGATCGGGCTGATCAATCCGGTCAAGGTTCCAGGGAATCATCGAGCCCGCGCGTTTCAATTGCGTGTCCGGCGACAGGCGCTGCACAAGCGGATTGGCGGCGATGGCCGCACTTTGCGCAGCTGTCAGGTCGGCAACAAAACCTGGCAGGTGCCGTTGCTGTACCGAACGGACCTGAAACGCCTCGATGCCAAACAATCCCGCCAGCGCGTCCGGTGTAAGCGCGCCGGGGTCTATGCCGGCGGCGGCCAGCGCTTGGAGATCAAAACGGATGATGTAGCGGTTCGGCACCGGCAACATGTCTTCCGGTTCAAGCCGGATGACCGGATGTGGTGTCAAACCGACCCAACTGGGAGCAAGTGTCTCTTGCACAACCGGCTTTTTTTGCGCCGGTTTCACCACTGCGGGCGTTTTTTTCGCCGCAGGCTTCTGCGGGCGCACCTGGACGCTGGCCGGTTTTGCAGGTTTCTCGACGGGTTTTCTCACCGCCGGTTTGGCCCGTAACTTCAGTTCAAAACCGAGCGCCGGGCGCTCGCCCTCGGCGCAGTCCGGTCCGCCGATCGGCCCGAGGCACACCGCTCCAGCGGCAGACGTCGACAATAAAACGAACAGGGCGGCCAATGCCCGCATCTCAAAGCCCCTTGAGATAGGCAACCAGATCGCGGCGGCCGTCGTCATCCAGTGTAGTGCCGTAATCATGACCGCCATTCCAATTGCCCAGAATGGCTTGGCCGTCCTTGCCGAAAACCTCGAGAACCGTCGCACCGGTTTGACCGGCCCGGTCCAGTAGTCCGCCCTTTTCAACGTCATAAGCGCCATCGAAATAGCCGAACCGGGCAGGGCGCTTCTCTTGCGGCAAAAGCAGGTCATAAAGCGTTGGCACCGAGCCATTGTGCAGATAGGGCGGGCTGGCCCAAATGCCGTTCAGCGGCCGCGCCTTGTAGACCGGCAACGGCGCCAGCGGATTGCGCATGACCGCCCTGACCGTATCGTCAGCGCAATGGCCGAGGAATTGGTCGATGACGCTGCCGGGCGCTTTGGGGTCATGCGCCGAAGCGCCGTAACCCGAGCCGTCCTCTTTCAACACCATCGACAACAACCTGCCCGCAAAACTGTCAACCTGATTGGCCAGATAGATCTGCATCAGTTCTGCCTTGCGCGTGCCCATGTCGGCCAGCATCAGCACCCTCAGCAAATCCGTCGACATGGCATATTCGCCAAATTTCGGGTCCGCATCCGATTTGGTGATTCCGGCCTGATTTGGCTGGCCGGCAAACCGTCCGGCGCGGGCCGAATGCAAAAGCGCATTGCAGGCCATGGCTGGATCGGTGCCGATAAGCGTTGGCGTGCGCGGCGCGCCTGCCGCCTGCATGGCGGTCATGGCGCTCACATCGGCAAGCGGCGTCAGCGTCACAAAAGTTGCCGGTTTGGTTTTGGCATCATAGAGCGGCAGGAAGGTTTGGGTGTCCTCTGGCGCAAGATGGCTATGGCAGGAGGCGCACTCCGCCGCGTAGATTTTCGCGCGCGCCTGTGATGTCTTGTCAATTGCACCGAAGGCCTCCGGCCAACGCGGCGATTGCAGCTTGGCCAGAACCTGTTCAAGCGTCAGCAAATTGGCGAAATTGATCGAGGACGTCGCTGATTTGCCGTCAGCGGCAAGCGTCACCTGGGCAAAAACGCCCATGGCCTCGGTCCAATTGCGGATAAGCGATCCCATTTTGGCGACGGCGGCGATGCCCATGTCCTGGCCATTGTCGACGATGCCATTGTGCTGCAGGCGGCCTTGCTGGTTGGTATTCCAGATGTGCGGAAAGCTAACCGGCGCATTGCTTTGAGGCAGCGGATCCTTGCTGTCAGGGGCAACGATCACGGCTGTAGTGGCGAGGATCACACCGACCGCATCGGCCCGGCCGCGGCCCCAATGCGAGGCCGCGCTCGTGCCCTGCACCCGTTCGCGCAGCGCGAGCCAGTTGTCCAGATCCGCCTTCAGCGCTGCATCACTTTCCGCATCGCGGCCGCTGCCAAGCACTTGCGCGGCAAATTCGGTGAATACGGTTTCGCGCGCCTGTTTCACAGCTGCGGTCAATTCGGACGTATAGGACTGGAAATCGGCCATTGCCTGGCCGCCATGCACGATGATCTCAGCGCCGTTCGCAGTCAGTTTCGACGTGTGGCAGGCCGAGCAGTTGAGACCGAGCCAATCCCGGCCGTTCTTGTCCTGATCGATGACAAATCCGGCCGGCCATGCGCCGTCACCCGCATAGACATAACCATAGGCCTCCATCGCTTCGCGACTGGAAAACGCCGCGCCTTGCGGAGTTTTCAGCGCATTTAGCCAGGAAACGGGAACGAGCCGCGAACCCTGGCTGAGGGAATACCAGACTTTCATGTCGGCACGGCTCCAGCCTTGGGCGGGCGCGTAAAAATCACTTGCATAAGCGGGCGGGGCGGTGAGCAGGCCAAGCACAATGGCCGCACCTGACATGCAAACCTGTCGGAATGTCTTGATGTTGCGCACGTTTCCCCCATCCTCAATGGCCGCGCCTATGGCCGTTCATGGGCAGGTTAACGTCCTGATCCGTGATGTCCATCACCCGCAAAGGTGATTGGCGGGCAAACTCCCGTTGGACAGCTCGTGTGCATCGAATGGGTAGGATTCAATCTTTGTTGGTAATTTCCGCTTAACCTTGGGCTTTCGGACTTCGGTCCGCGAGCAAGCGGTGAGTGCGGGTTCCCATGCGTATCAAGTTATCTGCCGGCGTGATTCTGTCGTTGTTTCTGGCGGGCTGCACATCGAACACCTCCGTGGACGCTTTGGATGTTGCGCGAACCTCGGCAGA
>JBATMU010000107.1:0-3681 GCA_049289995.1 Rhizobiaceae bacterium
TTGGCCAGCGTATGCACGAAGGAATCCTCGTGATCGACCAGCAGGATTTTGACGCCCTCGCCGACCCGTGCAGTCTTGCGTTCTGCGGCCCCGGCATTGCCGCTCTTGGCTTCACGGATGGCGGAGATCATTGCAGACGCCTTCAGTTCTGTTTCGGCTTCTTCTTCATCCGGATCAGAATCATAGAGCAGGGTTGCGCCAGCCCGCACCTCGGCAATGCCGTCCTTGATGCGGATGGTCCTCAGCGTCAGCCCGGTATTCATGTCGCCGTTGAAATGGATCATGCCGATCGCCCCTCCATACCATGCACGCGGGCTTTTCTCGTGGTTTTCGATGAAGCGCATGGCCCACAGCTTTGGCGCGCCTGTCACCGTCACTGCCCAGGCATGGCTGAGGAAACCGTCAAATGCGTCCATGTCTTCGCGCAGCCGGCCCTCGATGTGGTCAACCGTATGGATGAGCCGCGAATACATTTCGATCTGCCGCCGCCCGATGACCCTGACCGAACCCGGCTCGCACACCCGGCTCTTGTCGTTGCGGTCAACGTCCGAGCACATGGTCAATTCGGATTCGTCTTTTTTGGAGTTGAGCAGCTTGAGGATCTGTTCGGAATCCGAAATGGCGTCTTCGCCGCGCCGGATCGTACCGGAAATCGGGCAGGTCTCGATGCGGCGGCCGTTGACCCTGACGAACATTTCCGGCGATGCGCCGACCAGATATTCGTTGTCGCCCAGATTGATGAAAAACGAATACGGCGACGGGTTGATGGCCTTCAGCCGCCGCGAAATCTCCGATGGCTGCGTCGTGCAGGCCTCGTAGAATTTCTGCCCCGGCACCACTTCAAACAGGTCGCCCTTGCGGAAGCTTTCCTTGGCTTTCTCGACCAGCCTGGCATATTCGCCAGGCGCATGATCGCCGCGCGGCGGCGTCGTATTTGCCGGCTTGAACGGTTCTTCGCTGATTTCGCGTTCGATTCCCTCGGTGGAAAATCCCGGACCGGAAAATTCATAGGCGTCGATCCACGCCTTGGCCGAATAATGGTCAACCACGCGGATTTCGTCGGGCAGGAACAGCACCAGGTCACGCTGGCTTTGCGGCCGCGCCAGTTTCAGCTCAACCGGATCAAACTGAAACGCCAGATCATAGCCGAATGCGCCATAAAGCCCGAGATTGGCGTCATCTCCGGTCTTGAACAGCGCCACGATGGCCCGGAGCACGGTGAAGACCGAGGGCATGCGCGAGCGCTCTTCTTCGGAAAACACCCTGCCCGGTTCGGCAATTGTCAAATCGATGCGGCTTGCGCCCGCCGCACTCACCGTCACATCCTCGAGACAGGAGACAGCAGCCAGCATGGCAGGGATCAGCACGGCGCCGCGCCCGTTCAGCGCCTCGATTGTCATCGACCGGCCTGAAGAGGACAGCGCCAGCGGCGGATCGATGATGGCTGTATCCCAGCGGGTATAACGGCCAGGATATTCATAATTGGACGAAAACACCGCGCCGCGCCGCGAATTGAGCGCGTCAACACTTGCCTCAATGGCGCCGGCATAGGGCATGTCGCGCCGCCGCCTGACGATGGTAATGCCGCCTTCGGTGACGAATTTCTCGGCTCCGTCAGCCAGCGTCTCGATTGTGTTCATGTCGCCATCCCCGTCATTTCGCCCGCCAGACGGGAAGCCAAACCAAAAAATTATGGCCGCCCGGATGTTCCGCTGCGGCCATTGTCATTGAAAAAACGCACAAGCGTCGACCGGCCGCTGTCAGCTGGCCCGCCACCACATGGTCATGTGCATGTTCACGGTCATGACCAGATGATTAGCGGGGAACGGTTGGCGTTTCAACTGGTTTGATTGGAGCGATTCACAAAGCCCCGCGAATCAACTATGCGTAGCATCCGGGGGCTGATTTGATCTATGAAACACGCCTGATTTCCGAAGACGAGATCGTGGCGATCGTCAGGACGCTTTTGTCCAACGGCTTCATGCCCGACGAAATTCCCGTCCATCTCACAAAAATCGTTCCGTTCGATGCCGACCTTCTGGTCGAGATCATCCGTAAATTTGCCAAATCCGGCTGAATATCAGCAATTTCGAATGAATCCTGCAAAAAGGAGGTCCGGATCGGGCGGAGTGATCCGGACCTCCATGCCGCTGGTGCGGCGCACATGCCGGGAAAAAGCAGGGGAAACCCGGGCCTGTGTCTTGGCGGCGCGATTCGGTTGCGCCTTGTTCAATACATATACTTTAACGTGTATCTGTAAAGGGGCAAGTGGCCATTGTTACAACTTTTCGGTGCATAATGCCGAAACCGCCGGGACAGGCCCGGCGGTTCAAGAAATCCCCTCCTGCGCGAATGCCCTCAGAATAGCCCTTCGATCTGGCCCAGTTCATTGAGGAATATTTTTTCCGACGATGGGGTTTTCGGCAGGCCCGGCATGGTCATGATCTCGCCGCAGATGACCACGACGAAGCCTGCGCCTGCAGACAGCCGCACTTCGCGAACCGGCACGACATGGCCTTCCGGCGCGCCGCGCAGATTGGGATCGGTCGAGAACGAATATTGCGTCTTGGCCATGCAGACCGGCAGCTTGCCATAACCCTGTTCTTCCCAACTCTTCAGTTGGTCGCGCACCGCCTTGTCGGCAATGGCCTCCGAGCCGCGGTAGATGCGCTTGACGATGGTGTTGATCTTTTCAAACAGCGGCATTTCATCGGGATAGAGCGGGTGGAACTGCGATACGCCGCTTTCCGCAAGCTTGACCACGTGATTGGCCAATTCCTCGATGCCCGCCGAGCCCTGCCCCCAGTGCTTGCAGAGAATGGCTGTGGTGCCCATGCTTTCGACAAAGGATTTCATCGCAGCGATTTCCGCGTCGGTATCCGACACGAAATGGTTGATCGCCACCACGGCCGGCACGCCAAACTGTTTGACGTTTTCGATATGGCGGCCGAGATTGGCGCAGCCCTTTTTCACCGCCTCGACATTCTCCTGGCCGAGATCGTCCTTCTTGACGCCGCCATTCATTTTAAGCGCGCGCACCGTGGCGACGATGACCGCCGCCGCCGGCGTCAGCCCGGCCTTGCGGCACTTGATGTCGAAGAATTTTTCGGCGCCGAGGTCCGCGCCGAACCCGGCCTCGGTCACCACATAGTCGGCAAGCTTCAGCGCCGTTGATGTTGCCACCACCGAATTGCAGCCATGGGCAATATTGGCGAACGGACCGCCATGCACAAAAGCCGGATTGTTCTCCAGCGTTTGCACCAGATTGGGCTGCATGGCGTCTTTCAACAGAACCGTCATGGCGCCATCTGCCTTGATGTCGCGGGCGAACACCGGGCTCTTGTCGCGGCGATAGGCAATGATGATATCGCCCAACCGCTTTTCGAGATCTTTGAGGTCATTGGAAAGGCACAGGATCGCCATCACTTCCGAAGCGACAGTAATGTCGAACCCCGCCTCGCGCGGATAGCCGTTGGCCACGCCGCCCAGCGAGCAGACGATCTCGCGCAGCGCCCGGTCGTTCATGTCCATGACACGCCGCCAGACGACGCGACGCGTATCGATGTTCTGCTCATTGCCCCAATAAATGTGATTATCGATCAGCGCCGACAAAAGGTTGTGCGCCGTTGTGATGGCGTGGAAATCGCCGGTGAAATGGAGGTTCATGTCTTCCATCGGCAC
>JBATMU010000108.1:0-4927 GCA_049289995.1 Rhizobiaceae bacterium
GGTATTCCTGCATGGCCTGCAGAAGTGCGGACTGGGTGCGCGGGCTGGCGCGGTTGATTTCATCGGCCATCAGCAATTGCGCGAAAATCGGCCCGGGAAGGAAGCGAAAGCCGCGCTTGCCCGCGCCATCCTGCTCCATGACTTCGGAGCCGAGAATGTCTGAGGGCATGAGGTCGGGGGTGAACTGCACGCGCTTGGCATCGAGACCGAGAACTGTTCCCAGCGTCTCAACAAGCTTGGTCTTGGCGAGACCCGGCACGCCGACCAAAAGGCCATGGCCGCCGGCCAGAAGCGTGACCAAAGCCTGTTCGACAACAGTTTCCTGGCCGAAAATGACATCGCTCACCGCTTTGCGGATGCGGGACAACTCGCCAAGCGCAGCTTCGGCCTCGGCCAGGATGTCTTTTTCGCTAAGCTGGATGTCGCGGACGCTTGCGCTCATGGCCGATTATCTCCTGATTCCGCTCTTCTATAGGCGCGATTCGTCCGGCGCGCCTTGGCCCGTCTGAACATATTTCACCCGCCCTTGCTGACAAGCGAAACAACAGTGACTATTTCGTGACGGCAACAGCAATGAGTTCCGACCCGGATGGTTGACGAATTGGCAGCGGCGCGCGACGCCAAAGGGCTTGAAGCCCTGATTGCCGGCGCCGCAGGCCAAGGCAAGGGCCTGCCGCCGGTCGAGCGCTGGAATCCGCCGTTCTGCGGCGATATCGACATGGAACTCCGCGCTGACGGCACGTGGTTCTACCTTGGCACGCCGATCGGCCGGCCCGCCTTGGTGCGGCTGTTTTCCACCGTGTTGCGCAAGGATGAGGACGGACGCACCTATCTGGTGACGCCGGTCGAAAAAGTCGGCATCCGGGTTGTGGACGCAGCGTTCACCGCAGTCGAACTGCACCGGGACGGCGAGGGCGAGCAACAGGCGCTGACCTTCCGCACCAATGTGGGCGATGTTGTCGAGTGCGGTCCGGACCATCCCTTGCGCTTTGCTGATGAACCCGAAACGGGCGGGCTCAAGCCCTATCTGCATGTGCGCGGACGGCTGGAAGCGCTGGCGACGCGGGCGGTGATGCACGAATTGGCCAATATCGGCGAAGTTATTGACAGGGATGGCGTTCCTACTTTCGTGCTGCGCTCGCGCGGGGCGGTGTTTCCGGTCATGCCGGCGGCTGTTCTTGAGGACCTCTCCAGGTGAGCGCACTGGTGTTTTCGGCGGCGGATTTTGTCAGCCGCGCCGCCCGCCCGGCGCAAGGCGCCGAGCATGGCGACCATGTGCTCAATCCGGGGTTTCGCGATGAGTTTTTCGCCCGGCCCTTCAAGGATGCCGCCGTGCTGATCGGCGTGGTGGACAGGCCGGAAGGCGCGCGGATCATCCTGACCAAACGCACCGAGCGCTTGCGCTCGCATTCGGGCCAGGTGGCGCTGCCAGGCGGGCGGATTGATGCCGGCGATGGTTCTGCGGCGCGGGCGGCGCTGAGGGAGGCCGAGGAGGAAATCGGGCTGGGTGCGGATTTTGTCGACATCATCGGCCAGATGCCGGACTACCTGACCGGCAGCGGTTATCGCATCGCGCCGGTGCTGGGGCTGGTCCGCCCGGGTTTTGACCTCAGGATCAATGCCGACGAAGTGGACGAGGCTTTTGAAATCCCGCTGGAACTGGCCATGAACGGGCGCAATTTCGTGCAGGCCAGCCGGGTCTGGTCCGGGCACGAGCGTTTCTATTGGACTTTGCCGCATGAGCGCCATCACATATGGGGCGTCACGGCAGGCATTCTGCACGCTGTCAGCGAAAGCCTTTATCCATGAGTGCATCGATTGCCGGGGCGGCATTTCTGGCCAGCAAAGGCCTGCAAGGCGTGCTTGGCATGCTGAATGGCGATGGCGAGGAAGCGCGGATTGCAGGCGGTGCGGTGCGCAATGCGCTGATGGGCATGGAGGTCAGCGATGTCGATATCGCCACGACGGCCTTGCCGGATGAAACGATCCGCCGCGCCGAGGCTGCCGGGTTGCGCGCCGTCAAGACCGGGTTTGAGCATGGCACGGTGACGGTGATCGCCGGTCATCAAGGCTATGAAGTGACGACTTTGCGGGCCGACATCGAGACCGATGGCCGCCGCGCCAAGGTTGCTTTTGGTCGAAGCTGGCAGATGGACGCCGAACGGCGCGATTTCACCGTCAACGCGCTCTATGCCGGGGCAGACGGGACAATCACCGATCTGGTCGGCGGGCTTGCCGATATCGAAAAGCGGCATCTGCGCTTCATCGGCGACGCCGATCAGCGCATTATCGAGGATGGGTTGCGCATTCTCAGGTTTTTCCGGTTTTTTGCATGGTTTGGCGGCGGCAGGCCGGATGCCGAAGGCCTGAAGGCCTGCGCGCGGCACAAGGCGATGCTGGCGGATCTTTCCGCAGAACGCATTTGGGCGGAACTGAAGAAGCTGCTTTCAGCGCCTGATCCGGCGCGGGCGCTGTTGTGGATGCGGCAGGCGGGCGTTTTGAGCGCGGTGCTGCCGGAAAGCGAAAAATGGGGGATCGACGCCATCCACGGGCTCGTTGAAACAGGCCGCGCGCAGGGCTGGGAAGCCGATCCGCTGCTCAGGCTGATGGCGATCTTGCCGCCCGATTCGGCGCGCATGGCGGGGCTGGCGCTCCGGCTGAAACTGTCACGCGCCGAAGCATCGCGGCTTGAGAATTGGGCGTCAACGCCGATGCCGGACGCCCGCATGGACGACAAGGCATTCGCGCGCCATCTCTACCGCAGTAATGTGGCGGCAGTGCGCGACCGGGTGCTTCTGGCGGCAGCGAAAGGCGATTCAGAGGTTTCCGTCAAGCTGGCCTTTCTGGAGAGCTGGCAAAAGCCGGCATTCCCGGTCAATGGCAAGGATCTGGCCGCGCGCGGGCTCAACGGTCCGGCGCTGGGTGCGGCGCTGAAAGCGCTCGAAGACCGCTGGATCGGCTCGGACTTCACGCTATCGCGGCAGGCGCTGCTCGATATTCAGTAATCCGGCCAGCAATCCGGTGCTGCCTCAGCCGCCAGGCCGGTCATTTTCGATCTTGCCGCGGATGGCCTCGATCATCGTCTCTCGGATGATGTCTTCGCCATGGGTTTCACGCAGGTGCTCGACGGCCCGGCGAATGATCTCGGCTTCGTCCTCATGGCGCGTATGCCATTCGCAGCCTGGCACCACGGCGCCGCATTGGAATGTTTTCATGGCATTGCTCCTCATCGGTTTCGGGACGTGATCCTAGGACTGAAATGTGACGGCAATCAGGGCCATTTCACCACGGGCGGCATGGATGACAGGATCGAGGCGACATTGCCGCCGGTCTTCAGGCCGAAAATGGTGCCGCGGTCATAGAGCAGGTTGAACTCGACATAGCGGCCGCGGCGGATCAACTGCTCTTCGCGGTCGGCGTCGGTCCAGGGCGTCTCCACATTGCGGCGCACCAGATGCGGGTAAATGGTGGCAAAGGCGCGCCCGACATCCTGGGTGAAGCGGAAATTGGCGTCCCAGCCTGCGAGATCGGCGCCCGGGTGCAGCCAGTCATAGAATATGCCGCCAATGCCGCGCGGCTCGGCGCGGTGCGGCAGGTAGAAATACTCGTCGCACCAGGCTTTGAGCCTGTCGTAGTCGGCGACCTTGTGACGCTCGACGGCATAGCGCATGGCCTTGTGAAAGGCCGCTGAATCCGGATCGTCCTGCGTGCGCCGCCGGTCGAGAACCGGGGTGAGGTCGGCGCCGCCGCCAAACCATTGCCGCGTCGTCACCACCATGCGCGTGTTGATGTGAACTGCGGGCACATTGGGGTTTTGCGGATGGGCGATCAGCGAAATGCCCGAGGCCCAGAAGCGCGGGTCTTCTTCGGCGCCCGGCATCTGCTTGCGGAATTCGGGTGAAAACTCGCCATGCACGGTGGAAACATGCACGCCGACCTTCTCGAACACGCGGCCATGCATCAAGGACATCACGCCGCCGCCGCCCGCGCCCTCGTCGCGCTGCCATGGCGTGCGCTCGAATTTGCCGGGAGCCATGGCGTGCAGCGGGCCGGGGGCCTCGTTCTCGATGGCTTCAAACGCCGCGCAGATGGTGTCGCGCAAATGTTCGAACCAGGCGCGGGCCTCAGCCTTCTTGTTTTCGATGCCTTCGGGCAGTCCTGCTGGTATGTCCGGCCGCTGCATGTTCGTCTCCACCCTTTTGCGCAAGGCTTGACTCGCCCGGCGTGCTGTCTTTCCCTAAGGCGGCCATTGCCAAGGTCAAGGAGTGTTTGATGGCCATTGCCCGCCGCCCGGAACTTTCCGGCCTGAAGCGCCGGCTTGAGGCGGCGCGCGAAAGCCCGAAAACCGATGGCTATGTGCGCGAAACCTTCCAATTGCCGCGCGAAGATGCCCGCCAAAAGGCGCTGGAATGGTTCGGACGCTTTCCAAAGGCCGCCTATTGGACGGAAATCGAAAGCTGGCGGGTCTGCGCGGGCGATGAAATCGCCTTCACCATGAAGCGCCTGAAAAGCGCGGATTGAAGCTTACGGCAGGCGGGATATCGCCTTCATGGCAATCGCCGCCCCCATGCCAACCGAGACCGCGAGATTGAGGCTGCGGGCGCCGGTCTGCATGGGAATGATGAGCCGCGTATCGGCGCGGTCATGCACATGGTCCGGCGCGCCCGCACTTTCGCGCCCGAACAGCAAGGTGTCATCCGGCCGGAAGGCGAAGCCGTCATAGGGCTCAGCGCCCTTGGTGGTGAACAGAACCAGCCTGCCGCCGCGCGCCGCATGCGCATCGAGAAAGGCCTGCCAGTCGACATGGCGGGTGAGTGCAGCGCGTTCGAGATAGTCCATGCCGGCGCGCTTCAGCGCCTTGTCAGTCAGGTCAAAGCCGGTCGGGCCGATGACATCAACGCTGAGGCCCAGGCAGGCGGCGGTGCGC
>JBATMU010000109.1:0-2007 GCA_049289995.1 Rhizobiaceae bacterium
GGCCGAGGCCATGGACATTCCGGTCATCGAGGACGCCGCCTATCAATCGCTGCGCTATGAAGGCGAAGACGTGCCGCCGATCCTTTCGCTGGACATTGCCCGGCATGGCGGCATTGAAAACACCCGCACGCTCTATTGCGGCTCGTTTTCCAAGACGCTGGCGCCGGGCTTGCGCGTCGGCTGGGTGTGCGGGGCGACGCCGGTGATCCAGACGCTGGTGCTGACCAAGCAGGCGGCGGACCTGCATTCCTCGACGCTCAACCAGATGGCCATCCACAAGGTGGCCTCGGCGGATTTCCCCGGTCAGGTCGGGCGGATCAAGGCGGCCTACAAATCGCGCCGTGACGCCATGCTTTCGGCGCTCTCCGCGTCCATGCCCGACGGCGTGAGCTGGACGCATCCGGATGGCGGCATGTTCGTCTGGCTGACGCTGCCGGAAAAGATCGACGGCGCCAATCTGCTGGCAGAATGCCTGAAACGCGAAAAGGTGGCGTTCGTGCCGGGCAAGGCGTTCTTTGCCGATGGTTCGGGCGCCAACACGATCCGGCTGTCGTTTTCGCGCATGGCCGAACCGGTCATTGCCGAGGGCGTGGCGCGGCTCGGGCGCGTCGTGCGGCAGGTTCTGGCGGCATGACTGGGGCTTGCACCGCCGCTGGTTGGTGATAGGCATCGGAAAGTGACCGTGCGAGGCTTTTCCCTTGAACCATTCCGCTGACATTGCACGAATTGCCGAGCAGGAATCGCTCTTGGCATTTCCGTCATTTGACGAGACAGACGCGCTGGCCATCGGCCTTTCCCTGCATGCCCGCGCAAAAGCCGAGCACAAGGCGGTCAGGATCGATGTGCGGTTCTGGGACCGGCAGCTGTTTGCTCTGGCAATGCCGGGCACCGATGCGGCCAATGAGGACTGGGTGCGGCGCAAGGCCAATGTGGTCAAGCGCTTCCAGTGCTCGAGCTATCGCAAGGCGCTTGAGATGAAGGATGCCGGGATCGCCTTTACGGCCGAGCACGGCACCGATCCGCTGGATTACGCCATGGCGGGCGGCGGCTTTCCGATCAGGATCGAAGGCGGGCCGGTGATCGGTGCGGTGATCGTCTCGGGCCTGCCGCAGCGGCTCGACCATGTCTATGCGGCGGACGCCATAGCGGCACACCTCAAGCGGGTCATTCCGGCGCTCGACTGACGGTCTGTGCCAGAACGGCGCAAGATCATCTGGCACGGAACTCGCATCTTGTTGCGTTCAAGGAGGATGTTCCGATGAACGACGACGCCCATATTCTGGCTGACACCATTCTGGCCCAGCAGGCTGAACGACGCCATGAGCGGCGGCGCAAAGTGCTGAAGACCGGACTTGCCGCCTTCAACAATGGCAATTCGACCTTTGAATGCCAGGTGCGCGATCTCTCGGAGACCGGCGCCAAGCTGGCTTTTGGCGACTATGCGCTGGTGCCGAACGATTTCAGCCTGTTGATCCGCGGTGAAGCCAAGGCACACAAGGCCCATGTCATGTGGCGCGCGGCGCGGGCGCTCGGCGTCAGGCTGGGTTGACGTCAGCCATAGTGCCAGTGCGGCTTGGGCTCGGTGCCGTGGAACGACACGCCGGCCTTGTCGCCGCGCCGCCAGCGCAAGACACAGCGGTAACAAAGGCCGTCTGCAGCAATATAAAGCAGGAATTCCTTGGCGATGATCCAGTCCCCGCCGACACGAATCTCTGCGCCGCCCATATGCTGATTGCGGATCGTGCAGGGGATTTCCGACTTGTTCATGCCGTTGAGAATCGCGGCGCCCTTGAGCACGCGGTTGCGGTGCTCGCGTTCAGGAATCTGGCCTGGATCGACAGCGCTGTTCATCATGAGTTGCAATATTAGCAGCAACTATCAAAAACAAGGCTAACGCAAATGGTGAATGGTTTCTTTTCATTTCCGTTCAACTGAAACCTTGCAAGCGCAGCAAGCCTGGCGGAAACTTAGGCCGTGGACTCATAAACAGGATCGAAATGGTATGAG
>JBATMU010000110.1:0-14504 GCA_049289995.1 Rhizobiaceae bacterium
GCCATGCTCGACAATGTCGCGTTGAAGGATCTGTTGGGAAAGAAGTGTTGACGCCCGCTGCCGAGCGGAAAGCTGTCGCGCATCTTGTGACGCATCACGAGATGAGCGAACGGCGAGCGTGTAAAGCCATTGGCTGTTGCCGTATGACCATTCGATACGAGACGAGCCGCCCGGATGATGGTGATCTTCGGGATCGGATGGCGACAATCGCGCGGGTACGCCGGCGCTTTGGTTATCGCCGGCTGCTCGTGCTTCTCAAGCGCGAGGGCTATGTCGTCAATCACAAGAAGCTGTTCCGACTATACCGGGAGGAAAGCTTGCGGTTCGCCGCCGTGGCGGCCGCAAAAGGGCCATGGGGACAAGGGCGCCAATGCTTGTGCCGTTGGTACCCAATGAGCGCTGGAGCCTCGACTTTGTCTCGGATCAGTTCACAGACCGCCGCCGCTTTGGAATGTTGGCGGTCGTGGATGATTGCACCCGCGAAAATCTGGCGCTGGTTGCCGACACGTCACTGTCGGGACGCCGGGTCGCGCGTGAACTCGACAGGCTGATAGCTGAGCGCGGCAAGCCACGCATGATCGTCAGCGACAACGGCACCGAGTTCACCAGCAATGCCATACTGGAGTGGGCCGACAATACGCGGGTGGAGTGGCACTACATCGCTCCAGGCAAGCCGATGCAAAATGGCATTATCGAAAGCTTCAATGGGCGTTTGCGCGATGAACTGCTCAACGAGACACTGTTCTCCTCGCTCAATCAAGCCAGATCACAGTTGGCCAATTGGCGGGAAGACTACAACACCTCACGGCCACACTCCGCATTGGGATGGAAAACACCGACCGAATACGCAACCACCTTCCACCCGCGCCGGGCCTTGGAATTGCGCAACACAAATTGCGCAGGAACAATGCTCGAAACCCAAACCGTCCAAAAGGACAAAACAAACGCCGGAAACGAACTCAAGCTTGGATAAAATCTGGGGGCATTGTCATCCGAATTTGCGGAGGCACGTCAGCTGCCGGATGTCAGGATCGTACGGATGACGCGCAAGCCACACGCAAGTATGGACAGCTAGGGTTGCACCGACAGATGTGGAGCCCACCATGCAGGTTGACGGAATATTCGCATTGGCAAGTCAGCAAGCCGCATGGCTTTCGGTCCGCCAGAAGACCATTGCGGAAAATATCGCGCAAGCGAACACACCTGGCTATTTAGCCAAGGACACAGAACCTTTCAGTGTTATGGTCGAGCAAGGGCAGCGCGGGTTGGCGCGGACCGATCCGCACCATTTCGCAGAACGCAATGAAAATGGTGGCGTCAAGGTCAGCAGCGGCAAAGTTGCAGCCGACGGGTTGAGAGAAGGGGTTAATGTCGAGACCGAGCTGATGAAATCCATTGAGGTGCGCAATGGATATGAAATGAACACGGCGATCGTAAAAGCTTATCATCGCATGATACTCGCGGCGGCGAAAGCCTGACCATGGACAGTCTATTTGCATCCTTACGAGCAGCCGGATCGGGCCTTTCGGCACAATCGGCGCGCATGCGGGTCGTTTCGGAAAACATTGCGAATGCCAATTCGACATCGCGCATCGCCGGTGGCGATCCCTACCAGCGCAAAGTCATCAGCTTTGCCGAAACGCTGGAGCACGACACCGGAACCCGTCTGGTGACGGTCGCTGCCATCGCCCGCGACAAGTCGGATTTTCCGTTAGATTTCGATCCGGGAAATCCCGGCGCTGACGAGAACGGCAAGGTGAAGATGCCAAACATAAATCCAATAGTCGAAATGGCGGACATGCGCGAGGCCAACCGGTCCTATGAGGCAAACCTGCAGGTGATCAAGCAGGCGCGCGACCTGATTACCATGACTATTGATCTGATGAGGGGCTCATGAACATTGCGGGCGTCGGACAGGTTATCAATTCCGTTGCAAGTTTATCGGCGTCGGCTACGCCAAAGGTCTCCGCCGGCGCCGCTGATTTCTCTGCCATGCTGGAAAACACGGGCCGCAATGCCATCCAGGCATTCCATGCGGCCGAAAGCCAGTCGATGATCGCGCTGTCGGGGCATGGATCCACACGCGAGGTTGTCGAAGCAGTTATGAGCGCCGAACAGACACTCCAGATCGCGATCGGCATCCGCGACAAAATCGTCTCCGCCTATCTCGAACTCAGCCGCATGGCTATATGAGGTAAATGAATGCGCGCACTGTCCATTGCAGCCACCGGCATGAACGCTCAGCAGACAAATCTTGAAGTGATTGCAAACAACATTGCCAACATCAACACGACCGGTTTCAAACGTGCCCGTGCGGAGTTTACCGATCTTCTATACCAGACGGACCGACTGAAGGGCGTGCCGTCGCGGTCCAATCAGGACATCATTCCCGAAGGTGTCCATATCGGCCTCGGAGTGCGCACAGCCGCCGTCCGTTCAATCAACACCCAGGGCAGTTTAACGGCGACCGGCAACCAACTCGACCTTGCGCTGACTGGCAATGGGTGGTTCCAAATCGAAATGCCGAGTGGCGAAACCCAATACAGCAGGTCAGGCGCGTTCAACACCAATGCAGCGGGATTGCTTGTGACTACTGATGGCCATCCGGTGATTCCTGCGGTCACAATTCCAGAAAATGCTGTGGAAGTGATCATCAATGAATCGGGGCAGGTTTTCGCGAGGATAGAAGGGCAGATCGAGCCGCAGGACATTGGCCAGTTGACCCTGGCCGTGTTTCCCAACGATGCTGGCCTGCTTCCCATCGGCGGAAGTCTGTTCGCCCAAAGCGCGGCTTCCGGTCAGCCGACTGTCGGAGTCCCCGGCGATCCGGGCTTTGCCACGACGCGGCAAGCCTATCTCGAAGACAGCAACGTCGATCCCGTCAGGGAAATTACCGAACTGATATCGGCGCAGCGCAGCTACGAAATGAATTCGAAAGTCATTCAGGCTGCTGATGAAATGTCGGGCGTCGTTTCTAAGGGTATAAGGTGATGATACGTGCCGCAGCGAGGTTAGGCATTGCACTGGCTTGCATGTCACCGGCAGTGGCTTCGGATGCATTGGCGCAGGAAATGGCCGTGGTCACTCGCCATGTAATCTATCCCGGACAAAGGGTAGGCGCGGATGCGATCACGATCGTCGATGCATCCAATTGCCACAACTGCGATGCGGGTTTTATCACCGATTCATCCGTTGTCACTGGCAAGCTGGCGGTCAGGACGCTGATGCCGGGTCGGTTGATTTTTTCCGGTGACCTGCGCCCGGCACCGGCGGTGTTGCGCGGAAAGGAAGTGCAGGTGTTCTACCGCAAGGGTCAACTGCAAATCTCAATGTCCGGCATTCCTCTCAGCGAAGCCGTGATCGGCGAAGCCGTTTCCATACGCAACGAAACCAACGGCGCGATTATCAATGGCGTTGTGCAAGCGGACGGAACAGTCATGGTGGGACAGTGAGCCGGTTCTTTGCCGCCATGCTGTTGCTGCTCTGCACGCTTGCTACCGCGACGGGTGCCTCGCGTGTGAAGGACATTGCATTTGTCCAAAACAGCCGGGACAATCAACTGATCGGCTACGGTCTGGTGACCGGGTTGCAGGGAACAGGCGACGGCTTCCGTAATTCGCCCTATACTGAGCAGTCGGTGCGCGCCATGCTGGAAAACCTCGGGATTTCGACCGCGCCGGGCAGCGCGCGGACTAAGAACGTCGCGGCCGTCATCGTGACGGCAACACTCCCGCCTTATGCGCGCTCCGGCGCGCGTATTGATGTTTCCGTCTCTTCGCTTGGCGATGCCACGTCGCTCGTCGGCGGCACACTGATCGAGACCCAGTTGAAGGGCGCGGACGATAAAGTCTATGCCGTAGCGCAGGGGAGTCTAATCGTCACCGGGTTCCAGGCAGCGGGTCAGGCAGAGACGGTGACGCAGGGCGTACCCACCGTAGGGCGGGTGCCGAATGGAGCGATCGTCGAGCGGAACCTGATCCAGCTTAACAATTCGGAATCCGAACTGACATTCCTCCTGCACAATCCCGATTTCTCCACCTCGGTGGCAATGGCGGCGGCAATGAATGACTTTGCCCGCAAGACCTACGGAAAAGCAGTGGCCTCCCCACAGGATGCGCGTGCCGTTGTCGTAAAGCGTCCCGAAAAGGTGCCATCGGCGCGATTCATTGCCGATCTTGAAAAACTCACGGTGGAGACGGAAACCCCGGCCCGGGTCGTCGTTGATGAAAGGACGGGAACGATTGTCATAGGTGCGGACGTCAAGGTTTCGAAGGTCGCCGTCTCGCACGGTGTTTTGACCGTTCGCGTAACCGAACTGCCAACGGTTTCCCAGCCGGCGCCGTTTTCCGAAGGAACAACTGCGGAGGTCCCGGCTACCAACATCGATGTTTTACCCGGTGACAGTTCACTGACACTAGTCGATGGCGTTGATCTGGAAACATTGGTTGACGGACTCAATCGCATGGGGGCCAAGCCGGCGGAGACCATCGCCATTCTGCAATCAATTAAAAGCGCAGGTGCGCTTCAGGCGGAATTGGTATCGCAATAGTCATGAACACTCTTCGCCTCGTCTTTACCGCGGTATTCGCCATCCTCGTAATTGGGGCGGATGCGGCATTTGCAGAAGGTGGCGAAGCGCCCAGGGAAACACCGGCGCCGGAACAAGGCGGCGCGGCGAATGAGGAAAAAAAGAAGCCCTTAAGGGAAGCTCTGGCCGAGGTTCCGGTCATCACCAGCGATCCCTACTGCGACGCCATTGCCGATCTCGCGCGCGAGCAACGCTACCTTCTGAAGCAGGAGGAGTTGAAGATGCTGCTTGCTAGCGTTAACGAGCGGGTCGCCGAGCTGGAAAAGCGGAAGACCGAATACGAAAAGTGGGTGAAACGACGCGAGGATTTCGCCAAGCTTGCCTCCAAGAACCTCGTGGAAATCTATGCGGCGATGAAGCCGGAAGCATCGGCTGTACGCATGACGGAATTGACTCCGGAACTCGCAGCATCCCTGCTGCTTTCAATTTCGCCGCGACAGGCCAGTGCGATTCTCAATGAGATGGACGAGAAGGTGGCTGCGGCGCTGACCGGCATCATGGCCGCATCCGCAAGGAAAAAGGACCCATCATGAAGTGCCGGCCAGCTTTGTCGGTGGTGATGGCAGCGGCGACCTTGTCACTCGGCGGCTGCCTATCGTCACTCAAGGACTTTAACATCGAACCCGAATTGTCGGCGCCAAACCTCGAGAATGCGATGGCCATGCCGGTGAAGGTGCCGGATGGCTATCCGGAGGCGCCGCAAAGTACCAACTCGACTTGGTCAGCATCCTCACGCGACCTCTACCACAACAAGCGGGCGCTGAAGGAAGGTGACATCCTAACTGTCCAGATTGCCATCAACGACAAGGCACAGCTAACCAACAAATCTAACCGCAACCGGACGGGTACCAAGTCGCTTGGTGTTGCAGGATCGTTTGATGTAAATGGTGCCGGGTCGACCGGTGACCTGAACGCCTCGCTGAACAATGCCACGGATTTTTCCGGTGCCGGTGGGACGGCCCGTTCTGAAACAATCAATCTCTCAGTCGCGGCGGCGGTGAAAGCGGTGCTGCCGAACGGCAATCTTCTGATCATGGGATCGCAGGAAGTGCGTGTGAATTCTGAGTTACGCATTCTAACGATTACCGGTGCAGTGCGCCCGACAGATATACAGCCAAACAACACAATCAACTATGAACGGATTGCCGAAGCGCGGATTACCTACGGCGGTCGCGGTCGCATCACTGAGGTTCAGCAACCTGCATATGGCCAGCAATTGCTTGACCTTGTGTCCCCAATGTAGGAGCGGATGAATGGCAAAGGCAACACCCGCTGAAGTGGTGGAAGAGGCGTCTAGCGCCAAAACGCCATCAATGAAGCTCGTCATCATCAGTGCGGTGTTGATGGCGCTGATTGGTGCCGGAGTTGGATTCGGGATAGGGGTATTTTCCTACCAACCCGTGCCTGTAGAAGGCAACGCCGCCGCAAGGGAAGGTGGAAAAGAATCCGGAGCGGACAGGATGAAGGGCGAAGCAGAAACGGGCGAGCAGGGTGCTGATGTCGTCCATGGCGAAGCCGCCGCCGCGGGCGAACATGTTGGGTCGGCGGTGATCGTGCTAGAACCGGTCGTTACCAACATTGCCGCCCCCTCCGATGTTTGGACCCGCTTTGAAGCCGTGTTGAAGGCATCGGCCCCGGTTGGCAAGGAGGTCGCCGACCTAATTCATCAGGACTATATGAGCTTTTTCCACAGCATGCGACTTGAAGACCTAGAAGGTGCCAGTTCGTTCCTTGACCTGAAGGCCGAGCTTCTATCGCGGGCAAATGCGCGAGCCGAAGGCAAGATTGAATCCATCTATATCAAGATTTTGCTGTTTGAATGATGCGCCATCTGAATGCTCTTATCATTTTGCTTGGCACGGTGCTTCCTGCTGGTGCTCAAACGAGCGAAAGCGGAGTTCTGGATTCTGTCCGCAACGGCGCGACGACCGACACCGTCATCCAGCTTTTCAGCCTGTTTACGGTTCTGGCCATCATACCCCTGGTATTGATAGCAGCCACAAGTTTCACCCGTTTCATTGTGATCGTGTCCATTTTGCGCTCGGGAATCGGATTGCAAACGACGCCCGCAAATATCATTCTTATCAGCCTTTCTTTGTTCCTGACCTTTTATGTGATGGCGCCAGTCCTCGAGAAATCCTGGACGGATGGTGTCCAGCCGCTCATCGAAAAAAAGTTGACCGAGGCTGACGCGTTTCCGAAAGTGGCAGAACCGTTCCGCGGCTTCATGCTGGCCAATGTTCGGGACAAGGACCTTAAGCTGTTTGCCGATCTTGCCGCCGAACGCGGCGTCCAGCAAGCTTCCGGCGGGGAGGTATCTTACCAGATCCTAATTCCGGCATTTATGATTTCCGAACTGCGTCGCGGCTTCGAAATTGGTTTCCTCATTATATTACCATTCTTGGTGATTGATCTCGTAGTTGCAACGATTACTATGTCCATGGGCATGATGATGCTGCCGCCAACGGTGATTGCACTTCCGTTGAAAATCCTGTTTTTCGTACTTATCGATGGCTGGCATATGTTGGCGGGCAGCATGGTGCGCTCCTTCCTCTGAGCAAAAAAACTCGCGCTTATTCTTTCTTAAGCAACAGACTTCACGAATTCGCAAGATATGGCGTGTAAACCCACGTCAACACAGCGAAGTTTCGACACCGATCCTGGCATGATGCCCCTTCACTGTACCGGTAAGTCCGGAATGTCCCTCCTAGTATCCAGTTCAAAGGGACCAACTTATGTCCAGTATCATTACCAACACCGCCGCCATGACGGCGCTCAAGACCCTTCAGCAGACCAACAAGGCACTTGAATCGACCCAGAACCGCATCTCGACCGGTTACAAGGTCAGCGAGGCTTCGGACAATGCCGCATACTGGTCCATCGCGACAACCATGCGTTCTGACAACAAAGCCCTGTCGACCGTTCAGGACGCTCTCGGCCTCGGTTCTGCAAAGGTTGATACCGCTTACACAGGTATGAATGCTGCCATCAAGGTTGTCGACGAAATCAAGGCAAAACTCGTTGCCGCCCGTGAACCAGGCGTGGATCGCTCGAAGGTACAGGAAGAAATTGGTCAGCTGCAGGAGCAACTGATCAGCATCACAACCGCATCGTCCTTCTCTGGTGAAAACTGGTTGTCTGTCGACTCCGGTGCCGCCGACTATGCGGCGACCAAGTCAATTGTGGCTTCCTTTGATCGTTCGTCGACCGGGAGTGTTTCTGTTAACACCGTAGACATCGACATTTCGACGACCGAACTGTTTGATGCTGACGATCAGTCGGGCATTCTCGATACGGAATTCACAACCACAGGCACTGGCGCCGCCGTTGTGTCGGTTTCAACACTCGACATTACCGCAGCTGGAATCGACAATACCGACATCGACGACATGATCTCCAATGTGGATACAGCGTTGAAGGACAAGACCACAGCCGCCTCCACGCTCGGCGCGGCCAAGGGACGTATCTCGATCCAGAAGGACTTCGTCGGCAACCTCATGGACGCCATCGAAAGCGGCATCTCCACTCTGGTCGATGCCGACATGACAAAGGAATCGACCCGACTCCAGGCCCTGCAAACCCAGCAGCAGCTCGGTATCCAGGCTCTTTCAATTGCCAACTCGAGTGCTCAATCAGTCTTGTCGCTCTTCCGTTAAACGGTTCTACTCTATTGGAAGGCCGCCCGAAGGGGCGGCCTTTTTCCTTTGGCGCAACATTCACACAAGATTGGGCACATAGGTTGACCGCCTAAACTGGAAGGTCACTTTGCGCGAACAGTTCGAGAATCTGCTCCGGAATATTGCGAATTTAGGCGCGCGGCGCATCGCAGGTCTCGGTGCGGCGTTCGTTCTACTTATGGCCGGCATCGGCATTTCGGCTGTTTATCTCAACAAGCCCGCCTTCGAAACTCTTTACGTTGGGCTTGACCGCGATGACATCAACCGGGTGGGCATTGCGCTTGGGGAAGCGGGATTCAAATTTGATGTGGATGATACTGGCACTTCAGTTCTCGTTGCCGCGGGAACCGCAAGTCAGGCACGTATGATACTGGCAGAAAAAGGTTTGCCGGCAAGTTCCGGCGCCGGTTACGAGTTGTTCGACAATCTCGGCTCGCTCGGCCTCACGTCCTTCATGCAGGAAATGACGCGCGTTCGGGCGCTGGAAGGTGAAATCAGCCGCTCAATCCAGTCTATCAACGGCGTGAAGGCAGCGCGCGTCCATATCGTGATGCCCGACCGCACGGTGTTTCGCGACCGCGACCGCAAGCCGACGGCCTCAATCCTCATCAAGGCTGGCAATGACCAGATAGTCGGCAAGGCGCAGGCCATCCGTCACCTTGTCGCCGCCGCGGTTTCGGGACTTTCCAGCGAGGACGTCACGGTGATGGACACGACGGGACGCCTGCTCGCCTCGGGGCAGGACCAATTCGCCAATGCCATTGCAGGCTCGCTTGACATGCAGCGCCAGATCGAACGCGACCTTGAGGAGAAAGTGGCGCTTGCGCTCGGTCCCCAACTCGGGGCGTTCAATTATCGCATCGGCATCCAGGCGCAGATCGATACCGACCGCAGTACGATCCAGGAAACTATATTCGATCCGGCATCACGGGTGGAACGGTCGGTCCAGGTGGTTCGCTCGGAAGATTCCTCGACGCAAAAGCCCGATGCGCAAAACACATCCGTGGAACAGAACCTGCCGCAGCCGAAGCAGCCGAATGCCACTGGCGGGTCATCCACGTCGGAATCCAGCCAAAAGCGCGAAGAAACTACCAACTACGAAATCAATTCGAAGAAGGTGGATACCGAGCGCAACGGCTTTCGAATCCAGCGCCTTTCGATTTCCATCGTAGTCAACAGGGGCAAACTGGTCGAACTCCTCGGCGCAAGCGCGCAGCCGGCCGATATAGATGTGCGGCTTGCTGACATCCAGAAAATCGTGGCGACCGCGGCCGGGTTCGACGAGGCGCGGGGTGACAAGCTGAATGTCTCGGCAACCGAATTTGTGCAAGATGCGGTACCGACGGAAGTGCCGGCGGGAATGCTGGAAAATCTCTCAGTCCATATCGGTACACTCATCAACGTTGCGGGGTTTCTAATCGTCGCGCTACTTATCCTGTTCTTTGGCATCAAGCCGCTGATCGCAGCGGTTTCGAGGCAGGAACAGTCAACCGAACTCGTCGGTGAGGCTGCTGTCGATCAGATAGCTGGCGCCGCCAACGGCGATCGGCCGAGCTTCAACGAGGAACTCCACAGCATCAAGCCGGGCCTCATGACCAAGACGAAAGTATCGTCAGCCGAACGCCTGCGGGTCTTGACTGACCTTGACGCCGAGCGCACGGCGCTGGTGCTGCGCAAGTGGTTGCTTGAGGAAGCCGCGTGATTGCAGCAATTCATCCCACCATCGATTTTGCTGCCCTCGTTGAAGGAAAGGCAGACATCGCGGAATTCGATCCCTTGGTCGCTAGCAAACCGGTGGTGGCATTCCGTCTACTGTCAGCTGAACCCAATAGGCAGGAGGAAGCCAGCGAGGGGACTTACCGGCATATCAAGCCGCCCGCCCCTGCAGTTGGTCAGGATCTGACATCCGTCCTTTCTGAGCGCGATCAGGAAATCGAGCGGCTGAAGAATCAGCTCTTGGAACGCCAAGCCGACTTTGAGCAAATCAGAACTCGCCTGGAAGAGGAGGCTGCCGGGCGGGAAAATGCGGCCCATGATGCACTGTGGGGGCATATCCTTGAATCGTTGTCTACTATCGAGCAGCGGATCAATGCGGACCTGTCACGGGACCTTGCCCGGATATTGGAGCCATTCCTGACGGAGCAAATACGCCAGCGGGCGATTGACGAATTCGGTGCCGCGATTGACAAATGCATGACCGGCGGCGAACTGACGAATATCAGGATCAGTGGGCCGCCCGGCCTGATCGCGGCATTCCGGCTGAAATGTGCAGACAGATTGCCGAGTTGTGAATGGATCGAGGAAGAAACAGTAGACATCATTGCCGAACTGAACGGCAAATTGGTTGCGACGCGGCTTGACCACTGGTTCGCATTGCTGAGCGGGCATGTTCGATGAACAGCAGCGATCCCGTCCACCAGGAAATCATCATCATCAGGCGCGGCAATAGCGAGGACGAGGGCCACCACGGTGGGGCGTGGAAGATCGCCTTTGCAGATTTCATGACCGCCATGATGGCGCTGTTTCTCGTCCTGTGGCTCATCAACGCCGCCAACGAAGAAACAAAGCGCGCCGTCGCCAGCTACTTCAACCCGGTCAAGCTCGTGGATCGCAACCGCAGTTCCAAGGGTGTCAATGACCAACGCGGCGGGCTGACCTCCGATACTAACGGGAGCGGCGCGGAGGAACCCGAAACGAAGCAGCCAGAAAAACCGTCAGATGCACCGCAGGCGAAAACTGGCATTGATCCGCGCGTTGAAAGCGACATCCGGTTTTTTGCCTCACCGCAAGAACAATTGGATACCATCGTGGCTGCGGCGCAGGAATCGCCAATGTTGCTGGGTTCGACCCCCAAGCCGCAGCCCGACGCGGTGGTTGACAATTTCGCTGACCCGTTCGGCCCGGACTTTTGGAACCATACCAAAGGGGGCGATCATTCTAAAAACTCCATGACCGAGCCGGCCCTCGACGCGCAAGAAGGGGCTGAGACCGACGAGATCATGCCGACGACTACCGGCAGTTTCGAGGGAACAGGTGGAGATGGCGGAGAGGCTAGAAACACGTTTTCAAGCGAAGCGGCAAAGGCGGAACTTGTCAGAGATTTGAAGGAAGACGTCCGCAAGTCGCTAGCCGAAATGACCGATGATGCCGACGAGCTTGGCCAGATCATTGAAATAAAAAGCGTGGATGAGGGAATACTCATTTCCGTGACCGACGAACTGGACGTGCCTATGTTCAAAGTTGGTTCGGCGGTACCCGAAGCGCCGCTTGTGCTGGCCATCGATTCGATCGCAAAGAGCCTTTCGGAGAAGTCGGGCCACGTCCGTGTGTTCGGCCATACCGATGCGCGGCAATATAAGAATTCGGCAGATGGCAACTGGCGGCTTTCCACTGACCGGGCAAAATCGACGTACTTCATGTTGGTCCACGGCGGACTTGCGGAACAGCGGATCCTGGAAATTTCCGGATTTGCCGACCGGAAATTGCGTAACAAGAAAGACCCGCTGGCGGATCAGAACCGGCGCATTGAAATCCTGTTTGAAACCAAATGAAGTCCGCTCGGCTGATCCTTGCATTCCTATGGCTACAGGCGGGCACCGCGCTTGCAGCTCCTGAAAACCTTGATGTGACTGACTTGTTGCGCTCGATGCATAATGTTCAGGATGAGATTGCACGTGGCGACATGACGGCGCTGTCGCTGCAGACCGAACTGGCGAATCGGCTAAAGGAGGCGCTGGAAAATCCGCTTGGCAGGGCAAGAGACGAAATCGAATGGGCGGTCATCGCCATTGGCTATGCTCTGGACGGCGCAAACCCGCAGGTGACGCGCCGCCTGCTCGCGCGGATCGATGTGTCAAACCCGATGCATGAGCTAGCAAAGGCTGTCAGCGAATACTCGACCGGCAATATGCTAGCTGCGGCTGAGCTGTTTGCCCTGATCAATCTGGAGCGGATCGATCCACGGCTCCAACCGTATGTTGCCTTGGCGGCGGGTACTTCGAATCTCGCGCATGATCAGGATAAGACGGTCCATTATTTCGAGCAGGCCGCCTTGCTTGGTCCAGGGACCCTGGTAGAGGAAGTCGCCTTGCGGCGCCTGGTGACGATCGCGGTATCGAAACAAAACGCCAACCTTTTTCGCCGTGCCGCAAACCTGTACATCAGACGCTATCACTCCTCTCCGTTTGCTGGGCAGTTTTTTGCCTCAGTGACAGAAGAGGCACCTTCACTCATGGATGAAAGCCAGATGGAGGAACTTGTAAAACTGATTGCAGCCCAATTGCCGAAAACATTTGTTCCGGTTTTACTGTCGTTAGCGGAATCTAACGCCGTGCGCGGTCGGTTGGGCACCGTCAGATTTATCATGGAAACTTATCTCGCCAATGTCGGGAATACCGGTCGCCTCGCCTCCGATAAGATCAAATTGTTTGAAGTGCTTTCGGCTCCGATTTCGAGGTACAACAAGCAAACGCTCGACGCCGTTTCGGCCATTGACGATGTCGGCCTGACGACGAACGAGAGATTGCTTCTGACCAAGCTGAAGACGACGATTCAGCAAATCCTTGAACCGCTGACCGACCGCAATAATGACAGGGCACAGACGGTGAGCGAACTGTATCAGCCAAAAGCTGAACCGCATCCATCCGAAGGTGCAACCGATAGCGGCGGTAATGCGGATCTCGCAACGGAAGGAGAAATGGACGAGAGCGAGAAACCCACCGAATCAAAAGGCGCGGAGCCTTCCGCCGAGCCAGCCGCCGCCAAAGCGGCACCTACGCTAGAAGTGCCGCTTACGGAAAAGGCGGGTGAGGACGCAAAGGCGACTGACCCTGTGGTCGAGGAAATTAACGCCGCATCTGAAAAGACGAAGAAGACGTTGGAGGCGGTTGATAACCTGTTGAAGGAGCCGATGCCCTGAAAGCAATTTCCGCTCAATTTCCGGGGCTGCAATCTGGCACCGCAGTGACACTGGTCAAAGCCGGCAAGCTGCAGGATTGCACTTTTATTGCGCATCTGGACAAAGCTAAAGGTAAAGCGGAGCCGTTGGCCAGTGATTTCTTGAGCGACCCAAAAGGTTACCGGCCGGGTTTAACAGAAGCGGGATTTGAGGGACCGGAGCGCTCTGCTGAAGAAAAAAAAGTGCCGAAAGACCGCGCTGGCCCGGACAGCAAGGTCACAAGGGAAATGGACGTCGCTAATCATGGCACTGCATTTTTCGGGGCAGAACCGGCACCGCCAGCGACTGCCGGTCTCGGCACTATTTCGTTCCAACTGCTGATAAATTGCCAAGATGGCAGGTCGGCTAGGGCAAGGCATACTACTGTCGGAGAAGGCGACTTGCCCGCTGTGGAAACTGCGCCCGGGACTGCCGCACATGTTTCCGGTAAGCGGGAAACTGCCTTCCCGCCGGGGATGCGCTCGCGCGGGCTTGGCGCTGCCGCAAGTGACGATGCAAGGCTACAAACGCCACCGGTTGAGGTGACTGTTAAATTTGACACCAGTGTTACGGATTTGAAGGTGCCGCTTTGGAGGCCGCACGGAGAGGCAGAAATCGCAGGAAGAGATGTGGTTGCATCTGGCGCCCAAACCGCCGGGCAAGTCGCGACGGCCATGGTGCACCTGATACGCGACACCTCTGCAGGTGACGTAAAAACTCTGCGCTTGCGCCTGCATCCTGCTGAACTCGGACAGCTTTCCATCAAGATGCAGCAGCAGGGGAAAGACCTGATGGTAACTGTGCAAGCGCAGACAGAAACGGGGTACTCTAGGATACTCGCGGAGAAGGACGCGATCTTGCGCAGTCTAGATTTGATGGGCGTTTCTGTATCTGGTATTTTCATCCAGTTCCCGTCCGGGGAGCCATTGGGGGGCTTGCCGTTTGATATCGTAGAGAGCACGGGGTTTTCTTTCCCCGGAGGGGGAAGCGGGGGCCAGCAAGCCAGTGAGCAGGATCTGTTTGTCTTTGCAGCACCGGACAGCAACACCGAGAATGGTTCGGGTTCTGGCGATTCCTGCCTTTACATATGAGCGCCCACACCGCCTTCGTCAACGGGCAGTCGGCGCAAAAGGGGGACTCATTTAGAGGGTTTTGATCGAAGCCGCGGCGGCTTTACTGACGTTGCCCCGAACTTTTATCCAGTTTTGAATTCGCTCTGACGGTTGAATATGCCCTGTTGGGCTGGTTGTGCAATGGCCATGGGCGCAGAGCCCTCAGAGTACGTAGCGCCTATGGCCATTGC
>JBATMU010000111.1:0-6259 GCA_049289995.1 Rhizobiaceae bacterium
TCGAACCTGCGGGCTTGAGCACGTTGACGAGCAGATAGACCATCAGCGAGGCGGCGATGAAATTGAACATGATCGTCGTGATGACGATATGGCTGCCGCGCTTGGCCTGAAGGAAAGCGGGTATGAAGGCCCAGGCCGCGCCGAACAGGGCGCCGGCAGCAATGGCCAAGGGCGCGGTGACAAACCAGGGTACATATTTGTCCAGCGCCAGGCAGATCAGCGCCACGCCAAGACCGCCGACATAGGCCTGGCCCTCGCCGCCGATGTTGAACAGGCCCGAATGAAATGCCACGGCCACCGAAAGCCCGGTCAGGATGAAGCTGGTCGTATAGAACAACGTGTAGAAAATGTTGTTGGTGGAGCCGAAGGCGCCGTCAATCAGGATGCCGACTGCCTTGAGCGGATTTTCGCCGATGAACAGCACCACCAGCCCGGCAACCAGAAAACCGGCCGCCACATTGGCCAGCGGCATCAGCGCATTATCCACCCAGGCGGGGAGCTTGGCGAAGGGCGTGCTCATTCTGCGGCTTCCTTGCGGTTGATGCCGGCCATCAACAGGCCGATCTCGCCTTCGTCGGTTTCCGGCGAGACCTCGCCGACAATGCGCCCGGCAAACATCACCAGCACCCGGTCGGCCAGCGAGCGGATTTCGTCGAGCTCGACCGAGACAAGAAGAATGGCCTTGCCCGCGTCGCGCATGGCGATCAGCTGCTTGTGGATGAACTCGATGGCCCCGATATCGACGCCGCGCGTCGGCTGACCGACCAGAAGCAGTTTCGGGTCCCGCTCCATGTCGCGCGCCAGCACGATCTTCTGCTGGTTGCCGCCCGAAAAATTTGCCGTTTTCAGCCGCACATTGTCCGGGCGGATGTCATATTTTTTCATTTTCTCGGCCGCATCGGCCCGCACCAGCGCCGGCTCCAGAAACGGCCCCGGCCCGAAATCGGTTGAGCGGTGATAGCCGAGAATGGAGTTTTCGCTTTCCTCGAATGGCAGGACCAGACCCATATGCTGGCGGTCCTCGGGCACATGGCCCATGCCGCGCAGCCGCATTTTCGCAGGGTCGGCTTCGCGGGTGGGATCGATCGCTTCGCCCGACAGGGTGATCTTGCCCTTTGCCGCACGGGTGATCCCGGAAAGAGCGGCCAGAAGCTCGGACTGGCCATTGCCCGATACACCGGCGATGCCGACGATCTCGCCGTCGCGCACCGAAAACGACACATTGTCGACCCGCGCCACGCCCCAGTCGTCCTTGACGGTCAGGCCTTCGACCCGGAGCCGTTCTTCGCCTGGCTTGGCCGGCCCCTTGTCAACCTCCAGGAGCACACGGCGGCCGACCATCAGTTCGGCCAGTTCTTCCGGATCGGTCTTGGCGGTTTTCAGCGTGGCGACCATTTCGCCGCGCCGCATGACCGAGACATTGTCGGTCGCCGCCATGATCTCGCGCAGCTTGTGGGTGATGAGCAGGATGGTTTTGCCCTGGTCTTTCAGCTGCTTGAGGATGCGGAACAGGTGATCGGCCTCCGCTGGCGTCAAAACGCCGGTCGGCTCGTCGAGAATGAGCGTCTCTGCGCCGCGCGTCAGGGCTTTCAGGATTTCGACCCGCTGCTGCAGCCCAACCGGCAAATCCTGGATCAGCATGTCGGGATCGACATCAAGCTCGTAGTCGTCGGCCAGCTTCTTGAGCTGGGCGCGCGCCTTGTCCATGCCGCCCTTGAGCAAGCGGCCGCCTTCGACGCCCAGAATGATGTTCTCAAGCACGGTGAAATTTTCGACCAGCATGAAATGCTGGTGCACCATGCCGATGCCCGCCGCGATGGCGTCATTGGGCGTGTGGATGACAGTCGGCTTGCCCTTGATGCTGATCGTCCCGGAATCGGCTTGGTAGAATCCGTAGAGGATCGACATCAGCGTCGATTTCCCGGCGCCGTTTTCGCCAATGATGCCATGGATCGTGCCGCTCTCGACCCTGAGATTGATGGCCCGGTTGGCGTGAACCGCACCAAACCGCTTGTCGATCCCGGCAAGTTCTATGGCTGCCTGTGTCATCCGCTCCACCCGCTCCCCCGGATTTTTATCATTTGGTCAAAAGTCTGGCGCTTTTGCAAGGCCCCGAACCGGACGATTGATACTTTCGGCGCGAACACCTGCTCTTGTCAATTTTGCCCTCGCAAAAACTCGGCCGCCAGATTGGGGTCGCGTGCCATGCTGATTTGGCTTACCAGAGCTATTCGATTTTACGCGTCTGCCAACGGCCGGCGCCTCAGCCTTGCGCCGCGCCGGCTGTGCGGCAGGACCCATCGGAGAACCTTGACCCATGAGCGAAAACCGCATCATCAAACTTGAATTGCTGTTTGCCGAACAGGAGCATGCCATTGCCGAGATGTCGGACGAGATGGCGCGTCAGGGCCGCGAGATCGACCTGCTGACCAAGCGGCTGGAATCGCTGGCTTTGCGCTTTTCCTCGCTTGAAGAGGCCAGCCAGCCCGACATTCCGGTGACCAAGCCGCCGCATTGGTGAAGGGCCGGTCAGGCCCGGAACCCCTCCACCGCAAGCCGCACCAGCCGTCCGGCTTCTTTTACAAGGTCCAGCCGCTTGCCGGTCAGCGACCAGCGCAGCGCCAGGCCCTGAAGAATGGCGATGACAAGAAAGGCCGCGTCCGAGGCGGAAATGCCGGATCGCAGGGTTCCATCCGAGATGCCCCGCGCAATTGCCGCTTCAAGCTCGGCGTGCAGCGCTTGCTGGTTTTTGGCGAGCCCGGCCCGCAATTCCGCATTTCGCACATGCAGTTCGCGCGAAAACAGGATGGAAGCCAGCCCCGTTGTCTTGGCGATCATCAGCGCCTGCGCCGCGGCAATCGCAATGATGCAATCGGCCGGCGCCAATTCCGGACCTGCCGAGGCGGCGCGCGCCGCTGCCATGTCTCGGCTCAATTGCTCCGCCACCGCCGTCCAGATCATGTCCTTTTTCGGGAAATGCCTGAACAAGGCCGGCTGAGTCAGGCCGATATCGGCGGCGATCATCTCGGTGGTCAAACCGTCCGGACCATGGCTTTCAGACAGCCGGAGCGTTGCGGCGACGATCTCCGCTTTGCGCGCCTCAGCCGGCAGCCGGCTGCGTCTGGCCTTGCCGGTTTCCGTGGTCTTGTTGTCTGCTGGTCCCGCGTCTTCCATGCCAACCTTTGACATCATGCAGCGTAATTTCTCAAGCGGTGCGGAATTGTGCGCCATGCGGCTATGGTTTGGCCGCCTCGGCAGCAAGTCGGTAACCGGCATGGCAACTCGTGCAGTTCAGCATCAGCTCTGACAGTTTCGCCAGCACGACGTCCTTGTTGCCAATGCCTTCGGCTTCCAGCGCCACCGCATCAAAAGCCGAATGGGTGCCCAGCCCGAGCGTCTTGAACTCCAGCGGCAGCTTGGCCATCAGCGTGACGGGAACCTCGTTTGCTGCCCCGCTGCCCACCTTCCTTGCCTGCTCTGCCGCAGTTCTCATGTCATCCTTCGTCACGGCCGAAACGATGCCTTGCACCGATTCCAGAAAGCCGCGCATTTCAGCCAGCACCAGATCGCGCTCGCCCGCCTCAAGAATGATGGCCGTCCGCCCGTCGGCGCTGGCCGTCACGTTGCCGCGCACCACGATGATGTAGCCAAGCGCGGCAAGCGCGGCCAAAGACAGGCCAAACAGGCCCCAGCAGGTCTTGCACATGTTTTCCTCCTCCAATGAATTTTTGCGGGTCAAGCGGCGCCGCGTGCGACGCCGAATGCGAGCGTCACGGTCGCCGCGGCAATCGACGCCGCACCCGCCAGCACGAACACCGGCGACAGGCCGAAATAGACCTCGCCCAGAATGCCGAGCGGCATCAAAAGCCCGCCTAGCGCCAGCCATGAGCCCCATTTGGCGGCCCCGCCGGCGACCGGCAGCTTGAGGACGAGATAGCCGAACAGGATGTTGAGAAGCGCGATCAGATTGCCATGCACATGGGCAAGCCGCGATTCAAAATGCTTGCCGCTCGAATAGGCGGCGACCCAGGCCTCCTTGTCCGGCGCAAAATCACGCAGATAGATGAGCAAAAATCCGTAGGCCATGAAAAAGGCCATCAGTGACAGTCCGGCCCAGATATTGGTGCGACCATTGATCATGTGATGTCTCCATGTTTGGAAGATGAAAGCGCTGCGCGGCCGCCAAAATAGGCAATTGCCAGCCAGAAACCGGTGCGAAGGATCATCGCGCCCAGCGTGCGCATTTCGAAAGGCGTGCCGCTGGCCGCCGCAATCAGGAAGGCGGCAAACACCAAAGCCGTTGCTCCGGCAATCAGCCAGGCCAGCGTCAGCGCCCAGGGCTTGCGCAGGTAAAGCCCGGCCGCCGCAGCGATATAGGCAAAGCCCGCCAGGAAATTGAACCACAGAACGAAGGGAACGGCATTGCCCACCGCGGCCTTGGCCGCAGCACTGCCGAACAGCACGTTGCCGCCCGAAAACAGCGTCGCAGCACCAAAGACGGCGGCGGCCAGGGCTGTTGGCATTAGCCATGCGGGACGGTTTGACACGATGGTTCACTCCATGAAAATAAGTGAGTGACCAATAACTAACAAATTTTGCTGAATGTCAAGGACGGCTGCGCAGCGCGCGCCGTCATGCCGGCTGACATTGTGATTGCCGCCTGTCTCGCCATTTTCATATAGCCGCGCCATACTCACCAAAAAATCGGCTATGGGCCGGGCGGAGGGAATGCCATGGATTGGCGGCAGGCGTTGGAAATGCGCAATTGGGGCCTGACTGTTCCGGCCCTTCTTGTCCCCGCGCTCTTGTTGGCGCTCGCGGTTTGGCCCGTTCATTGGCCAATCCTGCTCGTGCTGATCCTGGCGTCCGCTGCCCTGGTGTGGATAGGCCTGCGCGACATTTCCCAGACAAAACGCTCCCTCTTGCGCAATTATCCGGTCTCCGGCCATGGCCGCTATCTGCTCGAAAACCTGCGCCCGAAAATCCGCCAATATTTCTTTGAAGGCGAAAAGGATGGCAGGCCGTTTTCCCGCGACAAGCGCTCGCTGGTTTACCAGCGCGCCAAGGGCGACCTCGACAAGCGGCCATTCGGCACCGAATTCGACGTCTATGAGGAGCAGTACGAGTGGATCAGCCATTCGCTGGCCCCAAAACCGGTGCCGGATCATGACTTCCGGGTGAAAATTGGCGGGCCGGATTGCAAGAAACCCTATTCGGCGTCGATCCTCAACATCTCCGCCATGAGCTTTGGCGC
The DNA here is from genome assembly GCA_049289995.1 of Rhizobiaceae bacterium. Lineage (GTDB taxonomy): Bacteria > Pseudomonadota > Alphaproteobacteria > Rhizobiales > Rhizobiaceae > JBATMU01. The sequence goes on from JBATMU010000111.1 coordinate 5,255, forward strand.
GCTGTCGGCCAATGCGATAAGGGCGCTCAACAAGGGCGCAGCCATCGGCGGCTTTGCCCATGACACCGGCGAGGGCGGCGTGTCGCCCTATCACCGCGAGCATGGCGGCGACATCATCTGGGAAATCGGGTCGGGCTATTTTGGCTGCCGCACGCCGGACGGGGCTTTTTCGCCCGAACGCTTTGCCGAGACCGCCGCCCTTGACCAGATCCGCATGATCGAAATCAAGCTCAGCCAGGGCGCCAAGCCCGGCCATGGCGGCGTCTTGCCCGCCGCCAAGATCACCGAGGAAATATCAAAGATCCGCGGCGTGCCCATGGGCCGCGATTGCGTCTCACCCGCATCCCATCCGGCCTTTTCCACGCCGCGCGGCCTTCTGGAATTCATTGCGCAGCTTCGTGAACTGTCGGGCGGCAAACCGGTCGGCTTCAAGCTCTGTGTCGGTCACGCCCACGAATTTCTCGCCATCATCAAGGCCATGCTCGAAACCGGCATCACCCCGGATTTCATCGTCATTGACGGCAAGGAAGGCGGCACCGGCGCCGCCCCTTCGGAGTTTGTCGATCATATCGGCATGCCCATGCGCGAGGGCCTGACCTTCGTGCATTATGCGCTGATCGGCGCGGGCCTGCGTGAACGGATAAAACTCGGCGCGTCCGGCATGGTCATTTCGGCGTTTGATATCGCCCGCACCATGGCTTTGGGCGCCGATTGGGTGAATTCGGCCCGCGCCTTCATGTTTGCCGTCGGCTGCATCCAGTCGCAATCGTGCCATACCGATCATTGCCCGACCGGCGTCGCCACCCAGGACAAGGGCAGACAGGCAGGCCTGGTTGTCGAAGACAAGGCGACCCGCGTTGCCGCCTTCCACAAGGCGACGCTGCGCGCGCTGGCCGAAGTGGTCGCCGCAGCCGGCCTGTCGCATCCGGCGGAGTTTCGTCCGCACCAGTTCCACAAGCGCGTCTCGGCCACCCAGGTGACCACCTTCACCAATATCTACCCGCC
>JBATMU010000112.1:0-4770 GCA_049289995.1 Rhizobiaceae bacterium
GAAAATGAAGCCTAGACTGATCAGCCCCACGGCCTTCCAATCGACGTCACCTGAATCTGCAACCAGCCGGTCGGCATGGCCGGTCAGCGCCTGCCAGATGAAAAATCCGCCGGTCAGCGCCAAAAGTATTGACGCGCCATAGGGAAACACGCGTGGGCTGACGCGGGCATAGCTTGGCGCAATGTCCATGCCGGCCGTGCTGACGGCAATCAGCACGGCGAGCGCGAGAAGAGCAAGACCGGCGGCGAGGCCGGCCTTGCTGCCCGATGGGCGATTGGTTTGCATCGCCGCGTTACTGGACGAGGCCGATGGTCTTCAGGATTTCGGTGATGCGGGCGTTCTCGGACGTGATGAGCGCGCCGAATTCATCGCCGGGCATGTAGAGATCGGTCCACTTCTTTTCGGCCAGAACGGCCTTCCATGCATCGCTTTTGACGGTCATGTCGACCGCAGCCAGAAGGGCAGTCTTCTGCTCACCGGTGATGCCGGGAGCAGCGACGATGGCGCGCCAGTTGGCGAGTTCAACGTCAAGGCCCTGTTCCTTGATGGTCGGAGCGTCAATGCCGTCAACCTTGGCCGGTGCGGATATGCCGAGCACGCGCAGTTCGCCCGACTTGATCTGGCCTTCCCATTCGCTGTAGCCCGAAATGCCGGCGGCGACATGGCCGCCGAGGATGGCAGCAAGCGCTTCGCCGCCGCCCGAGAACGGCACGTAGTTGAGCTTGGTGAGGTCGGCGCCGGCCGCCTTGGCAACAAGGCCCGCCAAGATATGATCGGTGCCGCCGGCCGAGCCGCCGCCAATGGCGACCGCACCGGTATCAGCCTTGAGCTTGGCAGCAAGGTCGGCCATGGTCTTGAGTTCGGAAGCTGCCGGAACGACGATGACTTCATACTCGCCGGTCAGGCGGGCGATCGGGGTCATCTGTTCAAGGGTGACGGGTGATTTGTTGGTGAGAACGGCGCCGACCATGACCAGGCCGTTGACCATCATCACATTGCCGACGGCTTTTTCCTTGTCGGCCATCTGGGCGAGGGCAATCGTGCCGCCGGCGCCGGGAACATTTTCAACGGTCACGCCTTTGGCAGCGCCGGTTGATTTCATCACCGCTTCGAGCGCCCGCGCCGTCTGATCCCAGCCGCCGCCCGGCTTGGCAGGCACAATGATGCGAAGATCGTCAGCGGCCATTACCGGATTGACGGCAAAAAGGCTGGTTGCAGCAAGGGCAGCGGCGGCAAAAGCGGCAAGAATGGTGCGTCTGTTCATGATAGTCCTCCCGGTTGAACGTGATTTCAGGCGGGTCTCCCAACCGCGCCTTATCCTGCCTTGGCAGGCCTCCAGCCCGCTTGTAGTCTTGGAACCTGTCACGGACCTGTCAAGAAGTGAAAACATCGGTCAATGCGCATTCTGGTGGTTGAAGATACCCACGATGTCGGGGAAGCCATTGTCGCTTGCCTCGGGCGGCTCGGCCACGCCGTGGACTGGGAACAGACGGGCACGGGCGGCGAACATGCCCTGGCCGTGCAGCGCTATGACCTGGTGATCCTTGATGTCATGCTGCCGGGCAAGGACGGATTTGCAGTGCTCGACACATTTCGCAAGGCCGGCAACGCCGCGCCGGTTCTGGTGCTGACGGCCCGTTCGCAGATCGACGACCGGGTCAGCGCGCTCGATCACGGCGCCGACGACTATCTGGTCAAGCCGTTCGATTTCCGCGAGCTGGAAGCCCGAGTGCGGGCGCTTTTGCGCCGCTCAACCGGCACGCCTGTTGCGCAGATCGCGCTCGGCGACGTCATTCTCGATCAGGTGTCGCGCTCGGTAAGCGTTTCAGGCCGCCGGGCCGAACTGACGCGGCGGGAAACGGCGCTTCTAGAAATCCTCATGTCACGCCCCCAGAAAGTGTTCTCGAAGGCCGAATTGCTCGACCAATTGTTCGGCTTCGGCCAGGATCCGGGCGAAAACGCCATCGAACTCTATATCGGCAGGCTTCGCCGGAAACTCGGCGCACAGGCCATGGAAATCCGCACGCTGCGCGGCATCGGCTATCAGGCGGCGGCACATGGCCAATAAGGCGCCATCGCTTTTCCGCCGCCTGATGGGGGCGATTTCGCTGGTGCTGCTGGTCAGCTCCGGCACGCTCATCTGGTTTGCCAGCGATTATGCCCGCACCATGGCCGACAATGTGCATGACGGGCTTTTGGCGGGGGCAGCGCTGCAAATTTCCGAAACGATCACTGTCAGCGACGGTGCGGTGCTGACTGATATTCCGGTCTCGGCCTTCGACGTGCTGTCGGTATCGAAGCGCGAACGGGTCTATTACCGGGTGGCGGGGCCGGATGGACGCACGCTGACCGGCTATGACGAACTGCGCATTTCCGATGACGAGGACAATGGCGGCATGGCGCCGCAATTCCGCGACATGATGTTCAAGGGCAGCCCGGTTCGGGTGGCGCTGGCCCGCTATCCGGTTTCCGATCCGAATATCACCGGCTCGGTATCGATCCTGCTGGCGCAAACGCGTGACACCCGCAACGCGCTGGCCGCCTCGCTAACATTGCAGGCGACCGTGATGATCGGCATCATGAGCCTGATCACCCTTGCAGGCGTCGCACTTGCCACCCGCTATGCGCTGCGACCGCTGCACAGGATTGAGCAGGCACTGGGAGGGCGCGATCCCAATGACCTGACGCCTCTCGACATCAAGGCGCCGGCCGAAATCGAGGAACTCACACAGTCGATCAACCGCTTCATGGGTCGGCTGGCGGCGCGCATGGACGCCATACAGAAAGTGATTGCCGACGCCGCCCACCAGATCCGCACGCCGGTGACCGCACTTGCCGCACAGGTCGAACTTTTGAAAACCGAAACCGCGCCCGCCCGGCGCAAGCATCATCTCGAGCGGGTTTCGGCGCGGACGGCGGAAGTGGGCCGGTTGGTCAGCCAATTGCTCAGCCATGCCATGGTTTCCCACCGCGCCGAAAGCATGGTCAATGGTCGATTTGACCTGGCGGACCTGTTGCGCCAGGCCGTCAGCGATGCCGTGCCGCTGGCCATGGACCGAGATATTTCGGTTACGCTGACCGCCCCGCCCGAACCGTCGCCGTTTGCCGGTGATGCGGTCAGCCTGCGCGAGGCGGTGCGCAACATCATCGAAAACGCCGTGCATCACGGCGCCCGCCACAAGGCGGAAATCCTCCTGAAAAGGACGCAGGACGCCTATGTGGTCGAGTGCCGCGACGATGGACCGGGCATTGCGCGCGAGGACTGGCCCGATGCCCCAAAACGGTTTTCGCGCGGACAATCAGGCGGCAACGGCTCCGGCCTTGGCCTGGCGATAGCCTCCGACGTCGCCAAGCATCATGGCGGCGCGCTGGACTTTGATTTTTGCGATAACGGCGATTTTCTGGTGCGGCTGACGCTGCCAGCCAATGGCGGAAGCGCGCCATGAGAAAGCTTCTGGCAGTTGCCTTTGCGGTTGGCTTGGCCATGCCAGCGTTGGCGGCAGACGTGCACGAATTCCCTGCGCCGGGCATTCAAGCGAGCTTGCTGAAAATCGAGGCGTCCGGCGATATCGAGGCAATACGGCCGCTGATTGAGGACTTCCAGGCAGCCAATCCGGCGATTTCGGTCACTTATTCCGACAGCTTGACCAATGACCTCTACGCCTTGCTGCAAAAGGAATGCGACGCGCGCCGGCCTTTCGCCGATCTGGTTTTTTCATCTTCGGCTGATCACATCGTCAAGCTTGCCAATGACGGCTGCGCGCAGACGCATGTTTCGCCTGAAACCAATGCTGCACCGGCATTCGCGCGCTGGCGCGACGAAGTTTTCGGCTTCACCTTTGAACCTGCGGTGATCGTCTATAACCGCACTCTGGTTCCGCAAGCCGATGTGCCGCACAGCCGCGATGCGCTGGCGGATCTGCTTCGCAACAAGGCGGCTCTTTATTCGGGGCGCATCGGCACCTATGACATTGCGCGGTCCGGCATCGGCTACCTGTTCAGCGCCCATGACGCCCAGCAGTCGAGCGCTTATGGACGCATGCTCGAAGGGTTCGGCCGCGCCAGCGCCCGGCTTTATTGCTGCAGCGGCGACCTGTTGGGCGACATTGCATCCGGCAAATTGCTGATCGGCTACAATGTGCTTGGCTCCTATGCTTATGGGCGGCTGAAGGCGGGCGCACCCATCGGCATCGTGTTGCCGGACGATTATACGCTGGTGCTGTCACGTGCCGCCTTCATCCCGGCGGCTGCGCCCAATCCGGCGGCGGGCAAAATGTTCCTCGACTATCTCCTGTCGGTCCGTGGCCAGCGCATCGCCGCGGAGCGATCGTTCTATTTCGCCTTCGGAAAGCCTGCCCCGGAGGGCGTCGATGCGCCGGATGCCGACCGCCTGCCGGGCATATGGCGGCCTATCGCCATCGGTCCCGCGCTTCTGGCGGTGACCGACGCCCACAAGCGCCAGCGCATGCTGCGCGAGTGGAACGAAGCCTTGGGAAGCCAGTGACGGCTCAAGCGGAGACAGCGCGCAGGCTGTCAGTGAACTCCGGCGTGGCCAACAGCGCCTTGCAGCGGGCAAAGCGGGTTTCGGCATAGGCGCGGAAATCATCGGCGGGATTGGCGTTGGCCAGCTGGATCAGCCCCCAAAGCGTCCACAACAGGTCGCACATGGCCTTGTAGATGACCATACGGCTGCGGTCAGCCGGCTCAACATCACCATCGAAATAGGCTGTGAGCATTTCCATGTCCTGTTCCGCGTCAAACCCGGCCTCG
>JBATMU010000113.1:0-24481 GCA_049289995.1 Rhizobiaceae bacterium
CTGTCTGGACGATCGTGAACTGCAGGCGCAATTGCCGCTTTCGCCGCCGCACTTGACAGCCCGGCAGCCCCGCGCCAATTGAAAGCCATGCGGGTGTAGTTCAATGGCAGAACGGCAGCTTCCCAAGCTGCATACGAGGGTTCGATTCCCTTCACCCGCTCCAATGCCCCAGCGGCGCGCACTCAATCAATTCTTGAAACGCTTGCCGCGAACGCCTATCTGTCAGCCCTCGCAATGGGGTTGGCCATGGCCGCACTTGTCAGATTTCTTGGCGACAGCCCGCTGCGGATCGCGGTCAAGCTGCTCGTGGTTTCGTTTTTGGTCGGCGTGGTCATGGCCACATTTGGCTGGGATCCGTTGGATGTCGTACGCGCCATTCGCGAAATGGTGTCGCGAATCTGGGCGCTCGGATTCAATGCCATCGAGGATTTCGCCGGCTACGTGGTACTTGGTGCAGGCATAGTCGTGCCTGCCTTCCTGATCCTGCGTCTCCTGAGCTTGCGCAAGGCTCAGTGAGTTTGCGCCATCAGACAAATGCCTTGCCGGCCCATTCCTCAACGCTGCTGTCGCGCAATTGTGAAATCGAAGCGAGGCCGGCACTGCGGCAATGGCGGACCATGCCGTTCAAGATGGTTCCGGCCAGCCCCGGACCTTGATAGACCATGCCGGTATAGAGCTGGACGAGATCGGCGCCTGCGCGGATTTTCTCGATTGCCGATGTCGATGAATCCACGCCGCCAGCGCCGATCAACGTCAGGTCCTTGCCGACCAGTTTGCGCATGCGCGCCAGCGTGATCGTTGACCGTTCAAACAGCGGCCGGCCGGACAGGCCGCCGCTCTCCGCGGCAGTGCGGGAATCAGAAAGGCCGGTACGCGACAGGGTCGTATTGGTCAGGATGATGCCATCTAGCTTGTGGGCAAGGACCGAACCAGCAATGTCCTCAAGTTCCGCGTCAGAATTGTCCGGTGAAATCTTCAGAAATACCGGCACCGGGCCCTTGCCGCTCTCCGCCTGCGGCCGCGCGGCCATCACGCGGATTAACAGCTCCTCAAGGGCTTCGCGGTTTTGCAGGTTTCGCAAACCCGGCGTGTTGGGCGAGGAAATGTTGATGGTCAGGTAGGAGGCAATGGGTGCAAAGCGCCGAACGCCGATTTCATAATCGGCGATCCGATCGGCACTCGTTTTGTTGGCGCCGATATTGACGCCGACAATGCCGGCGCGATGTGTCCGCCCGGAAAGCCGGGCAAAGACGGCATCATGACCTTCATTGTTGAAGCCAAGCCGGTTGATGACCCCGCCCTCGGCTGGCAAACGGAATACCCGCGGCTTTGGGTTTCCCTCTTGCGGCAACGGCGTCACCGTTCCGGCTTCGGCAAAGCCAAAACCCAGCGCAAGCAGGGCATCGGGGACTTCGCCATTCTTGTCAAATCCGGCGGCCATGCCAAGCGGGTTGGGAAAATCGAGCCCTGCCGCTTGAACTCGCAGGCATGCGTCCTTTGACGTATGTGAAAAGAGTGCGGCGCCCAGTTTCAGGCCTGCCACAGACAACCCATGTGCGGCCTCGGCATCGAGGGTGAAGAGCGCCGGGCGAAGAAACAGGTTGAACAAGCCGGTCAATTGCCAATCTCCGGAAACACATGCACGCCATCGGCTCCCAAAGGCAGCGGCTTGACCCAAGAGACGGCGCTTAGCGGCAAAGATGCATAGAGATGCGGAAACAAGGCGCCGCCGCGCGACGGCTCATATTTCAAGTTCGCCGCGATCGCACTCGAATTGACTGCAGCCAGCAACAAGTCAGATGCGCCCGCGAAATGGCGCGAGGCTGTTTCGCGAACCTGCGCGGCGGTCGATAAATGAACAAAACCGTCGGCAAGATCGATGGGCGCGCCAGCGAACTCACCCTTGAGCTCTGCGTCTTGCCATTGTGACTGTGTGACAATCTTGAAGATGATGCTGTTCATGGCCAAATTTCCCGTGGCGGACACGTTTGCGTTATCCGAATTCGGACGCATTTGTCTGCCAGAATTGACGCAATCGGAGTTTTTCACGCCATGAAGACGTCATTTTTCCTGTTCGCCTTGGTTTTGGCCGGAAGCACCGCCGTTATTGCTGCCGAGCCGGACCGCTATGTGCTCGAAAAATCCGGCAGCGGCTTTGTCCGGATGGACAGGGCGACTGGTGAGATGTCGGTTTGTACCGAGCAGGCCGGTCAATTGGTCTGCCGCCTGGCCGCCGACGACCGCAGCGCGTTGGAAACGCAGATTGATGCACTTGAAAAACGGGTTGAGGCGCTGGAAGGCAAAACCAGTGCTCCAGGTGGATTGCCCAGTGACGAGGAATTCGAGAAAACCCTGACCTTCATGGAAAAATTCTTCAGCCGGTTCATGGACATCGTCAAAGGCTTCGAAAAAAGCGATTCCGGGCAACCTCAGAAAACCTGATGCCAATTCTGCGTCAATCTGTGCAGTTCAGGCCGATTCCAGCGCATTAATTCGCACTTTGATCATGCATCGCTTGAATTGGCGGCCCGATTCCTCATAATCACTCGAAACCGCGATTGCAGCCGTGCTGCAAAACAGGCGGCATGGGGGAGGGCACGTGGCCGCAGGTTACAAGTTCCTGATTGCTGACGATCACCCATTGTTTCGCGGCGCGCTGAAAATGGCCCTCCACTCGCTGGGCGGCAAGGACTGCGAGATCCTTGAGGCCGGAACCTTTGACGGCGTCAAAAAGGCGCTCGCCGGCGTTGATGACGTGGACCTTGTCTTGCTCGATCTTCACATGCCCGGCGCGAGCGGCCTGTCGGGACTTGTCGCGTTGCGCGGATTGCAGGCCACAACACCGGTCGCAATCATCTCGGGCTATGATGACCCCTTGACCGCCAGGCGCGCGCTGGAGCTTGGCGCCTCCGGGTTCATCTCGAAATCCTCGACGATGGAAGCCATCCGCAGCGGTGTGGAGAGCATTCTTGCCGGCGGCGTCTGGACATCCGAAGGCATTGAACTGGGAACGGAAGGCGATCAGGAGATTGGCGAACTGATCCAGAAACTGCAAACGTTGACTCCCCAGCAGACGCGCGTTCTCAGCATGTTGGCGGAAGGTCTACTTAACAAGCAGATCGCCTACGAGCTCAAGGTCTCGGAAGCGACCATCAAGGCCCATGTCTCGGCGGTCCTTCAAAAGCTGGATGTGGATTCACGAACCCAGGCGGTTATCCGGCTCGCCAAGATTTCGACCGATCCGCTCCAGATCATCACCTGACGGGCTTTGGGCTGCCTTTCAGTCAGCAAGCGCCATGCGGGCCAGGGTTGAGCGCAGCGCTGCCGGTTTTATGGGCTTGTTCAGAACCGGTATCTCAAGCTGCTCGGCCTGTTGGCGCATTTCAGCGGAGCGGTCAGCTGTCAAAAGCAGGGCGGGGATGTCCTGCCCAAAACGACGGCGCAACGCCTTGATGGCGTCAATCCCGGTTTCGCTGTCGAGATGATAGTCAGCCAGAATGATTTTTGGCGCAGGAATTGCGCTTGCCTTTGGCTGGGCCAGATCCGCAGTGCCGCCAATTGTGTAAACCGAACAATTCCAGCTTTCGAGCAGTTGGCGCATGCCTTCAAGAATTCTTGGATCATTGTCCACGCACAAGACGGTCAACCGGTCAAATTTCGTCGGCAATGGACCGACAGGGACAATGTCCTCCGGCGCGGCTTGTGCGGCTTCGACAGGCTCAAACAAGACTGAAAAACAGCTGCCTTTGCCTTGTTCTGACCACAGGCGGATTTCGAGGCGTAGAACACGGGCGATCCGGTCCACGATCGAGAGCCCAAGCCCAAGACCAGGCGCTTCGCGGGCGCCTTCGTCCAATCGCGTGAATTCATTGAACACGCTGCCAAGCTTGTCGCCGGGCATGCCGATGCCGGTATCGTGAACCTGGATTTCTGCCAGACTGCCGCGGCGGCGCACGCCAACGAGAATTGTTCCCGTGCGCGTATATTTAATTGCGTTGGAAACGAGGTTCTGGACCAGCCGCCGGAACAGGTTCTGGTCGGTGGCTATCCACAGGGATGACGGGACAACGATCAGCCTGACATTCTTTGCTTCGGCCAAAGGCCGGAAATCAGTCTCGATTTTTTCAAACAGCCGCCCGACGCGGCAAGGCGCAATAACCGGTTTGAGCGCACCGGTATCAAGGCTCGAAATATCGAGCACTTCGCCCAAAATCGTTTCGACCGACTCCAGTGACGACTCGATATTGCGCACGGACTGGCGCAGCAGCGATGGGTCAGCCATTTCCATCGTTGAAGAACAATAAAGGCGCGCCGCATTGAGCGGCTGCAGGATGTCATGGCCGGCCGCCGCCAGAAAGCGCGTCTTGCCGAGGTTTGCTTCTTCAGCCAGCATTTGCGCATTGGCCAGTTCCGCATTGACGCGGGTGAGTTCGGCAGTGCGGCTTTGCACCCTTTGCTCCAGCGATTCATTGGCCTGTTTCAGTTCGATATCGGCAAGTACACGCGATGTGATGTCCGTATAGGTCGTCACTGTTCCGCCGTCCGGCATCGGATTGGACCGGATTTCGATGATTTTTCCGCTTTTGCGGAGTTCCATTTGCCAGGGCGCCCCCCAGATCAGCAGATTCTTCAATGCAGAGGTTTCGAGGTCGCCGGAAATGTCGCCGCGGGCCGCCATGCCGCCCAGAATGCCGGAAAATGGCTGTCCGACATGGCACAAGGATTCCGGCAGGCCGAACAGCGTCAGGAACTGCTGGTTCCAGAATGTCAGGCGGAAATCGTCGTCCATGACCGTCAGGCCCTGTTCCATTTGGTCAAGGGCGTTTTGCAGCAGTCCGCGGTTTTGCTGCAGGGCTGTCGAAGCATCATCGAGCAGTCGAATGGTATCCCGGCTGTTGCGTTCATTTCGCTGAAAAAGCAGGGACAAGATCAGCCGCGCCGAGGACGAACCCACGGCGCTGGCCATCAATTGTTCCGAATGGCGGGCAATCGCCGCGCTGGCAATGTCACTGCCGCGCAGGCGAATGCCTTGTTCAGCCTCAAACTGCGCGAACGAGCGTTCCGTGCGCTCCTCGCCCAGATAGCGGCTGATCGCATCCTTGAGATCGTCGATGGTGACGGTCGTGCGCAGGCGCTTGAAACTGGGCAGCGGCGCCGCACCGCGTGGCGCAAACAAAGCCGCCTGAATGCGTTCAACGGGGGTCGCCGCGCGCGAAAGCGAACCAAACACGAAGAAAATCGTGTTGACCGTCAGGCTCCAGAAAACGCCGTGATTCAGTGGTTCCGCATCGATGCCGAACAGCGCCTGCGGCCTGAGCGAGGCTATGCCGAAAAGCCCATCGCGGATGATTGCCGAATCGTCACCGCCAAGCGATGGAAAGAGCAATGTATAGGCCCAAACAATTGTACCCGCGCTCAGGCCCATGAGGGCGCCGCGCCCGTTTGCGCCGCGCCAGGCCAAGCCGCCGAAAAATGCCGGCGCAAACTGCGCGACTGCCGCAAAAGACAACAGGCCGATGGACGCCAGCCGGGCATTGCCCGCAATTTCCCGGTAGTAAAGAAATGCCGCCAGAAGGACCAGAAAGATGGACGCGCGGCGGATGGTCAGGATGATGCGCGACCAGTTCTCGTTGTCGCCGCGCTCGGGATGCAGCAGGCGGCGAATGAAAAGCGGTATGACGAGATCGTTGGAAATCATGATCGACAGCGCCACGGTCTCCACGATCACCATGGCGGTCGCTGCCGAAAGGCCGCCGATAAAGGCAATCATGGCCAACAGATTGTCGCCTTGCGCGAGCGGTACCGCCACCACGAACAGGTCGGCGCTGGTTCCTTGCGGCAGGAATGCCAGCCCGGCAAAGGCGATTGGCAAGACAAAGATGTTGATGGCGATCAGATAGACCGGGAACAGCCAATGCGCTGTGTGCAGTTCGTTTTCCGTCCGGTTTTCAACGAACATGACATAGAACTGGCGCGGCAACATGAAAATGGCGATGCCGCTGATGGCGATGTGAATGAGCCAGGTTGCAAGCGATGACTGGTGCGCCATGGCCTGCCTGACGTCAGCATTGGCGGCGACCGCCGATGAAAAGGCGCTGAAATCGCCAAACATGAAAAATGTTATGCTGATGCCGATAAACAGGAACGCTGCCAATTTGACCACGGATTCAACCGCGATGGCCAATACCAATCCGTCCTGATGTTCGGTCGCATCGGTGTGCCTCGTGCCGAACAGGACCGCAAATGCGGCCAGGAGAATGGCCACCAGCAGTGAAATGTCGCCAATGAACGATTGGGAGGAGGGATAGATGGTTCCCGTATGTTCGGCCATCAGCCGCAAGGAACCGGAAATGGCTTTCAGCTGCAGCGCGATATAGGGGATCACAGCGATGATGGCGATCAGTGTGGCGACCGAGGCTACGGTAAAACTCTTGCCGTAACGCGCGGCCAGAAAATCGGCAATCGAGGTGATCTTTTCGGATTTGGCAAGCCGGACAATGCGCTGGATCAGCGGAAAGCCGAACATGAATGCCAGTACCGGCCCGGCATAAATGCCCAGATACTCGAAGCCCTTTTCAGAGGCCAATCCCACAGAGCCGAAAAAGGTCCATGACGTGCAATAGATCGCCAGGCTAAGCGCATAGATGGTCGGCCGCGAATAGGTCATGCTGCGCCGCGCCGCATTGCGGTCGCCAAAACTGGCAATCGCAAACAGCAGTGTCACATAGACAATGGCGATGACAACAATGATCCAGCCGTTCAAGGATCCGAATTCCTGTTTGACGCGCGATTTTTTCCGCCGCAGAACCCAAACACAAGTCTTTTGCCGTGTCCAATCCGCTCCTTTCTAGGCCTCAAACAAAAGTTGAATGCAGGGACTTATAACGCCTGTGCTTTTTGATAGGATGCGCGCGCCGGCAAGGGGGCAGGAGCGGGACGCATCTTGCCGGGAAACGTCCCATCAATTGAAGGAGATACAGCGTGCTCAATGAATTCAAGGATTTCATCAGCAAGGGCAATGTCATGGACCTTGCCGTCGGCGTCATCATCGGCGGCGCATTTGGCGGCATCGTCAAATCGCTCGTTGACGACATCATCATGCCGATTGTCGGCGCCATTTTTGGCGGCCTCGATTTCTCGAACTACTTCGTTGGGCTTTCCCCCGCGGTGACCGCACCGGCTTTGACTGCCGCCAAGGAACAGGGCGCGGTTCTCGCCTATGGCAGCTTCCTGACGGTTCTCGTCAACTTCCTGATCCTTGCCTGGATCATTTTCATGATGGTCCGCACGCTCAACCGCTTGAAGAAGGCTGAAGCGCCCGCCGTTGCCGCGCCTGCTGCTCCGGCCGCTGATGTGGTGCTGCTCGGCGAAATTCGCGATCTGCTCGCCGCAGGCGCGAAAAAGAAATAAGTAGGATTCCCGCTTAGGGATGGAAACCCCGGCTCGTCCGGGGTTTCCTGTTTCTGGCCGCCGCAATAGACAATGGATTCGCGACATGCTTGACCTTATCTCCTCGCTGCGGATGGAAGCCCGCAATGCACCCGAAAGCGGCATCGTTGCGGCCATGAACCACGGCCGGACCAAGCCGGGCATGATCCCGCTCTGGGCGGGCGAGGGTGATTTGGCAACGCCCGATCATATCGTTGAGGCTGCCCGCCAGGCCCTGTCTGCAGGCGAAACATTCTACACATGGCAGCGCGGCATTCCTGAATTGCGCCAGTCTCTGGCGCGTTACCACCAACGGCATTTTGGCGGCTCGCCTTCACCCGAAGAATTTCTGGTGACCGGCTCCGGCATGCAGTCGATTCAATTGGCTTTGCAGGCAACCGCGGGCGCCGGCGACGAAGTGATTTATCTAAGCCCTGCCTGGCCAAATTTCGCGGCCGCAGCCGGCATCGGCGGCGCAAAGCCCGTCGCCGTCGAACTTGACCGCAGCGCCAATGGCTGGTCTTGCGATGCCGGCAAGATTGCCGCCGCCATCACGCCGAGGACACGGGCGATTTTCATCAATTCACCGTCCAACCCGACCGGCTGGACAGCGGACCGGCAGACACTGTCCGACATTCTTGCGCTGGCGCGCAGACATGGATTGTGGATTATCGCCGATGAAATCTACGCCTTGTTTTCATATGGTGCCGGCCGTGCACCGTCATTTCTTGATGTGATGGAGCCGGATGACCGGGTGATATTCGTCAATTCCTTTTCCAAGAATTGGGCGATGACCGGGTGGCGGATTGGCTGGATCCGAACCCACCCCTCCTTGCAGCAGGTCATCGAAAACCTGATCCAGTATTCGACCTCCGGTGTTGCGCAATTCATGCAGAAGGGCGCGATTTCCGCTCTGGACAATGGCGATGGGTTCATTGCCATGCAGGTAGAGCGGGCGCGAACGGCACGGGACCGACTGTGTTCGGCGCTTGCGGCAACCGGCAGGGTGCAGTTGACGGCGCCAGAAGGGGCATTCTACCTGTTTTTTGAAATCGAAGGCGCGCGTGACACTGGCAGGGATGTCTTCAGGATCATTGACGAAGCCAATGTCGGATTGGCGCCCGGCACCGCATTTGGCGCTGGCGGGGCCAGGCATTTCCGATTGTGCTTCAACCGGCGGCTGGACCAGATTGACGAAGCTGCCGACCGGCTGAGCAACTGGATACGAAAACTCTAGGGTCAAGACCTGTTGTTTTCCGCGCAAATGTGCCCTGTCCGCAGGGTGCTCCCTCTGCCGCGCCTGCTCGTGTCGAATGACTGCCGCCATTGCCCTGACAATTCGCAAGTGGCGCGTTTGCCGCGCCGAACATTCCGGTTAAGATGGATATGGGGTAGTCAGGATTGCCGGAAATCCGGCAAGACGTGAGGGCGGCAAGTTGAAATCTGTGAACCTGAATTTCCTGGCGCGCGGTTTTGTGGAAATCGGCATTTTTTCTGTCGCGGCAAATCTGCTTTTGCTTGTGACTCCGATTTACCTTTTGCAGGTCTATGACCGTGTGCTGACATCCAGCAGCCTTGAAACACTCGGCTATATTTCCTTGCTTGCCGTTGCCGGAATTGCCGTTCTTGGCCTCATGGAGGAGATCCGCACGCGTTACGCCTCCCGGCTTGCCTCCAGACTCGATATCGAACTGGGCGAAGCGGCTTTTGCGGCATCTGTTTCCGGTGCACGCGGGGCCACCGGCGATGTCTTGCCGCTTCGGGATTTGGCCTCTGCGCGCGCACTGCTTACCTCGCGCGGTTTCTTTGCGCTGTTTGATCTGCCTTTCGTTCCGGTTTTCATGCTCATTCTCTATGTGATTCATCCGGTCTTGCTGTGGGTTACATTGGCAGGACTCGCCCTCATGTTGCTGGTCGTGATCGCCAATCAGCTGGCAATGCGCCGCGTTGGCCGCGATGCCGCAGAAGCCAGCCATGCTTCGCTCAATACCGCCCAGCAATTTGGCCGGAACTTTGAGACGGTGCAGGCGCTCGGCATGAGCGGCAATGTGGCAGAACGCTGGGGCCGGATATTTGGACGCGCCGTCACGATCAATGACGAGGCAGCTCGCACCAATTCCGTTTATGGCGGCATCGCCCGCGTTGTCCGCATGGGCCAGCAGATCGCTATTCTCGGCATCGGCGCTTGGCTGGTTCTTGCCGGCGAAATGACCGGCGGCATGATATTCGCGTCATCCATCATTTCCGGCCGCGTTTTGGCTCCAATTGACCAGATCGTCGGGTTGTGGCGGCAAATGGCTGAGGGCTGGGTGGCGGCCAAAAGGCTCGTGA
Source organism: Rhizobiaceae bacterium (assembly GCA_049289995.1). Classification (GTDB taxonomy): domain Bacteria; phylum Pseudomonadota; class Alphaproteobacteria; order Rhizobiales; family Rhizobiaceae; genus JBATMU01. The sequence goes on from JBATMU010000113.1 coordinate 9,760, forward strand.
AACTCGCAGGTGATCATTCAGCGGCAAATGCGCCGCGCACAGCGTTGCCGGATTTGTCCGGCCTGATTGATGTGCAAGGCCTCGTCTACTTCGCTCCGGGGGCCAAGCCCAATGATCAGCCTTTGATCAAGCGGTTGAGCTTTAAAATCGAGGCGGGCGAATCTGTCGCCATTGTCGGGCCAAGCCGTGCAGGAAAATCGACATTGGCGCGCTTGCTGGTCGGCGCGATAACGCCGAATTCAGGCGCGGTCAGGTTTGACAATTCCGACCTTCGCAATTGGGACGGCGATATGCTTGGCCGGCAGATTGGCTATCTCTCGCAGGAAGTTGACCTGTTCCCGGGAACCATAGCCGAGAACATTTCCCGCTTTTCTCCAGATGCCGGCGAAGAACGCCTGTTCGAAGCGGCCAGATTGTCAGGTTCCGAGGCCTTGATCGCGGCCCAGCCAAAAGCTTTCGATACCGAGATTGGCCCATCGGGCGTGCGGCTGTCGGGAGGTGAACGCCAGCGGCTGGGACTGGCGCGCGCATTTTACGGCAATCCGAAAATCATCATTCTCGACGAACCCAATTCCAGCCTTGATCAGGAGGGTGAAGCTGCACTCGAAAAAGCGATCCGCGATGAAAGGGACAGGAAATGCACGCTGGTACTGATCACCCACAAACCGTCTGTTGCCATGCAGTGCACCAAGGTCATGGTTCTCAAGGATGGCCAGATCGAGCAGTTCGGCCCCGCAGAGGAGGTCATGCGCAACCTTTCAGTGCCGCGCAGGGCGCCGCCCGTCGTTCAAATGCCTCAATCCGGGCCAAACGTGGCGCGTGGGCCAGGGGCGAGTTTTGCACCGGTCATCAGGGCAACACAAACGGGTTCCAACTGAAGCCATGACAACGCCAAGCGTATTGAAGTCCGGCCCGGCAAGTTGGAAGACCGGGATACCGGTCCGGACCCGGCCGATTGCCCTCGCAGGCTATGGTGCAATTGCCGCATTCCTCGGAATATTTGGCTACTGGAGCGCAACGGCGCCGTTGGCGGGCGCCGCGGTCGCCGAAGGCGTGATTGCAGCAGCTGGCCGAAATATCGGCGTCCAGCATCTCGAAGGCGGACTGGTCAAGGCGGTCAATGTTCGTGAAGGTGACCGGGTTGCCGCATCACAAATATTGATCGAACTGGACCGAACATCTGCGGAATCGCAGCTGAATCGCCTGTTGAAACAGCGCACCGCGCTGGTCACGAAAGCGGCGCGCCTTGAAGCCGAACGCGACGGCATGGCGGCGATGCCGCCTTTGCCGGCATCCAATGTGGACGACGGCCGAAAAATCGAGGACGAGCAACGCAAGGAGTTTGCCGCGCGCTTGGCGAGATTTGAATCCGAGCGTGAAATTCTCAATCAGCGGGTCAATGCCCTTGCCGAGTCCGTTGAAGGACTGGCAGCACAGGTCAAAGCCACGGACGATCAGCTCGAGTTGGTTCGCGGGGAAATCGGCCGAAAAAAGGAATTGCTCGAAAAGGGCCTGACCAACCGTTCGGAATATACGATCTTGCTGCGTACTGAAGCGGATTTGATCGGGCAGAGCGGCACATTGCAGTCCCAGATCGCCAGCTCGAAAAGCCAAGCGCTAGAAGCGCGCCAGCAGATCGAGCGCATCATAACTGCGCGCGTCGAGGAGGCAGTTGGCGAACTCAACAATGTCCGGGTGGGCATTGCCGATCTTGATGAACAGGTTGCCGCCGCCAGCGCCATTCTGGAGCGCTCCGCCATACGTGCGCCAACCGATGGCATCGTGGTCAGCCTTCGCTACGGCTCGGCAGGCAGCGTTGTAGCGCCCGGCGAACAGGTCGCGGAGCTGTTGCCAACCACATCAGAGCTGATAGTCGAAGCTCGCCTGCGGCCGCAGGACATTGATGTCGTCCGCATTGGCCAGGCCGCAAACATGCGTTTTTCGGCGTTGAATTCGCGGGTGACGCCGGAAGTTCCCGGTGAAGTCACCTACATTTCGGCAGACAGGTTTGTCGACAAGGTTACCCAGCAGCCCTACTACACAGCCCGGCTTCGCATTTCGGACAAGCTGCCGCCGGAAATCCGGCTCGACCAGATTTATCCCGGCATGCCTGTCGAGACATTCATTTCCACCGGCGACCGGACTTTCCTCGATTATCTCACACGCCCCATTCGGGATTCGTTTTCGCGGGCTTTCCGCGAAGAGTGAAAATCGCATCCGGCTGCAACCGGAAGGGCAAGCCGAAAGAGACTTTTCTTAAGACTGTCGGTTTATCCTGATCCGGTCTTCCGCGTGCTTGGAAGACTGTCCGGTCGGGGAGTTTTGCGTAATGACCGTTTTGGTGACTGGCGGCGCCGGTTATATCGGCAGCCATATGGTGTGGAAATTGCTGGATGCCGGTGAAAAGGTTGTGGTTCTTGACCGGCTTTCCACCGGGTTTGACTGGGCGGTTGCGCCGGAAGCGCGGCTCTATATCGGTGATGTCGCTGATGTCGCCCTGGTCAGCCAGATCATCCATAGCCATGGCATCGATGCCATCATCCATTTTGCCGGATCAATCGTGGTGCCCGAATCCATAGCCGATCCGCTCGGCTATTATGAGAACAACACATCCAAATCCCGCACACTGATTGATACGGCGATTAAATGCGGCGTTCCGCATTTCATTTTCTCGTCGACCGCCGCCATTTATGGGCCGATTGGCGATGAGCCGGTAGCTGAAGACCGGCCGCCGCTGCCTGAAACCCCCTATGGTGCATCAAAGCTGATGACCGAGCGGATGCTGGCAGATGCCGCAGCTGTCTTTCCGTTCACCTATACAGCCTTGCGCTACTTCAATGTTGCCGGCGCTGATCCTCTCGGCCGCACTGGTCAGTCGACTGCCGGCGCCACGCACCTTCTGAAAGTGACGTGCGAGACAGCCCTCGCCAAGCGACCTTTCATGGAAGTTTTCGGGACCGACTACGCGACCGCCGATGGCACCTGCGAGCGCGACTTCATCCATGTCAGCGATCTGGTGCATGCCCATCTGCTCGCTCTGCAGCGGCTGCGCAGCGGCGGCAAAAGCCTGGTGGCAAATTGCGGCTATGGGCACGGGTACTCCGTGCTTGAACTCATCGAAAGCGTCAGGCGAACCAGCGGCCGTGACTTTGACGTGCGCTTTGGCCCGCGCCGTCCCGGTGATATCGTGCGCGTCGTCGCCAATTCAGCTCTCGCCCGCAAGGAACTCGGCTGGGTGCCGGCGCTTGATGATCTCGACACGATTGTCTCCACGGCCTTTGCCTGGGAGGCCTCGCTGTCGCGCCGCAATTCCTATACCGGCGCAGGGATTTCGACACCGGAACCTGCGGAGCTCGCGCCCTTGCGTGAAAAGGCGCGAACTGCCGGTTGAAACAGCCGAATTCAGCGTTTGATGAGCCGCTCCATTTCGGCGGTTTCCAAAATCATTGACCGCTCTTCGGCGTGTAGCACAAAGCCCGCCTTGCGATAAAACGCCATGGCTTTGTGATTGTCTGACGCCAGTTCAAGCTTGATGAAATGGGCGCCATTTGGCATTTCGCATTCCGCCGCCGCCCTGACCAGTTTGCGCCCGAGCCCGGATTTCCGCCATTCGTGCGCGACGTAGAGATCTTCCATGAACATGCCGGCTTTTCCGCGCCAGCCGGAAAAGGCCCATGTGTAGAGGCAGAGCCCGACCAGTGTGCCATCGCCGCGATCGGCGACAAGGGCATCGAAGCGCTCGAGGCCAAACGGCCCGAATTCGGCCAGGGATGCTTCGTCGGCCATCGCCTCAAAGCCGCCGGCAACCTCACGTGACAATTGCCGCAGCATCTCGGCCGCCTGAGACAGGTCAGCCTGCGCCAACTGTCGGATGACAAGACCGTTTCCGGCATCCCTTTGAAAACCGCGCGATCTAGTCATGGCGGCGCACCTTGCGGAATCCATTCAGGAAAGCTGCGAGGTTCGCGCCAAGCGCCGCATTGAGGTATCCGCCCTCCTGTACCAAAACGGTTGGCAAACCCAGCTCGCCGATCAGCGCGCCGATGCTGCCAAAACCTTCCGTGGTGACGCTGAGGCCGGCAAACGGGTCACTTTCATGGGCATCCAAACCGAGCGCCACGACCAAAGCGTCCGGCGCAAAAGCCGCAATCCGTTCAAGTCCCGAATGCAAGGCGCCCATGAATGCACCGTCGCCGGATTTCCGCGCAAGCGGCAGGTTGAGATTGTAGCCGAGGCCGGCGTCTTCGCCGCGTTCAGACGCGTGGCCCCAAAAGAATGGATAAAACCGCACGGGATCGGCGTGGATCGACACGGTCAGCACGTCAGAACGGCGGTAGAAGATGCCCTGCGTGCCATTGCCGTGATGCAGATCGACATCGAGAATGGCGACACGGCCGCCAGAGCCTGCAAGCCGCGCAGCCGCGATTGCCGCGTTGTTCAAATAGCAAAATCCGCCTGCCAGATCAGCAAATGCATGGTGCCCCGGCGGGCGGCACAGCGCATAGGCAGCACCTGCGCCATTGCGCACGATATCGGCGGCATGGGCTGCAGCGTGCGCACTGCGCAGCGCCGACATCCATGTTTCGCCATTGATCGGGCAGGACGTGTCGGTCAGGTGATAGCCCGCTTGCCCGACGGCGGATGCCGGATAGGCGCCGTCCCGCCGGTCAGGGTGGATGTTGGGAATGACCTCTTCGGATGCGCCTTCGATCCGTTTCCAGCGCTCATGGATGGTTTGCAGGAAAACCAGGTATTCGGGCGTGTGGACGCTGGCCGCAGGTGCAATGCCGAGATCGGGCGCCCGCTCAAGTGAAAGGCTGCACGCCAATGCCGCCTGCAACAGCACATCGGCGCGTTCCGGCACCTCCGGGTTGGGCTGCTGCGCTCCGGAAGACAGAAACATTTTCGGGAAGTGCCGCTTTTGGGCGGCATCGAATACGACTTTCACTTGTCAATTCCCCCGTATTGCCGGGTTGGCGCGGAATTAAAAGTTGACACGGTCATTGCCCTTCAACCCAAGCCGTTCCCTGGCTTCATCCGGGGTGGCAATCGTGTGTCCGAGTTCCTCGACGATCCGCCGGATTTTTCTGACCTGTTCGGCGTTGGTTTTCGCCAGTTCGCCCCGCCCAAGCGTCAGATTGTCCTCCAACCCGACCCGCACATTGCCGCCAAGGATGACTCCCATGGCGCCCAACGGGAACTGTTTGCCTCCGGCGGCCAGAACCGAGAAATGATAGTCGCCGATCAGTCTGTCGGCGGTGGATTTAAGGTTCATCAGGCTTTCGGGCGAAGCATCGATGCCGCCCAGAACGCCGAGCACAAATTGCAGGAAAACCGGCCGCTTGATGAGGCCTTTCTTGATGTAGAAAGCCAATGTTTGAAGATGGCCGGCATCATAGATTTCGAACTCGAACCTTACGCGTTCTCGTTCGCCAAGCCTGTCCAATATGCCTTCAATATCGGTAAAGGTGTTCTTGAAAATCACGTCCTTCGTGGCGTCTAGAAAACCGGGCTCCCAATCATGTTTCCATTCGGAATGACGGTCTCTCATCGGGAACAGGCCGAAATTCATGGAGCCCATGTTGAGCGAGCACATTTCCGGCGAGGCGGCTTTGGCAGGAGCTAGGCGCTCGTCCAGGGTCATCCGTGATGAGCCGCCGGTCGAAACATTCAGCACTGCATTGGTGCGCGCCTTGATGCGCGGCAGAAAATCCAAGAACAGTGCAGGATCGCCGGATGGCATGCCGGATTTCGGGTCGCGGGCATGCAGATGGATGATCGCCGCGCCGGCCTCCGCAGCCGCGACGGCTTGCCCCGCAATCTCTTCCGGTGTGACAGGCAGATAGGGGCTCATGGTCGGGGTATGGATCGAGCCGGTAATGGCGCAGGTGATGATGACGGATTTGCTCATCGTCCGTTGTCCGAAACCGGCAGGCCGGCTTCCTTGGCAAACTGGTCCAATGATCCGGTCAACATCCCGATAATCTCGCCGATCTGTTCATCCGTCGTTATCAAGGGCGGGCAGACCATGAAATGGTCGCCAATGCGCCCGCCGCGGGTGCGGCGGGAATAGATGATGAGGCCGCGTTCATAGGCGATATCGACGAGCCGCAGGTGGGCGTTGAGCTTGACCGGCAACGGCTCCATGGTCCCGCGGTCGGCCACCAGTTCAAAGGCAAGCAGCAAGCCCTTGCCGCGCACATCGCCAATGAATGGATAGCGATCCATCAACATTGACAGTTCCGCTTTCAGTTTTTGGCCCTGCGCTTCCGCCGCTTTCACCAGTCCGAGCCGGTCAATTTCGCCAAGCACGGCAAGCCCCGCCGCACAGGCCAGCGGATTGCCTGCATAGGTATGGCCGTGGATGAAGCCGCCGGCATCGATCACTGTCTCGGCAATCTCGCTGCTCGTTATCATGGCGCCGAGCGGGGCGTAGCCCGCACCGAAGCCTTTGGAGAGCGCGATGATGTCCGGCCTCAGATTCCAATGCTCGACGCCAAGATATTTGCCGGTGCGCCCCGCACCGGTCATCACCTCGTCGGCAATCAGCAACAGGCCGAATTCATCGCAGATTTCGCGGATGCGCATGTAATAGCTGTCGGGAGCAACAAGCGCACCTGTCGAGGCGCCGCCTACCGGCTCCATGATGAAGGCCAGCACGGTTTCCGGACCTTGCCGCAAGATCTCCTCACGCAACATCTCGGCATAGCGCAGGCCGCGTTCGTCATCACTGAGAGTGTCGCGGTCGAGATAGCAGGTTGGCGCCGGTATTTTCGGCATTTCCCGCATCATTGGCGCGAAGGGCGCGCTCATCAACGACATTCCGGTCAGCGCCAGTGCGCCAAGTGTCGAGCCATGATAGGAGGGAAAGCGGGAAATCACCTTCCAGCGCGAAGCTTCTCCTTTGGCCAGCGTATATTGCCGAGCAATCTTGATGGTGCTTTCCACCGCTTCCGAGCCGCCGGATACAAAGAATACCCGGTCCATGCCGTCCGGCATCCGTTCTGCAATGGCTGTTGCGAAATTTTCGGCTGGTTCGTTTTCGAAATGCAGCCTGTAGCCGAAAGTGGATTTCTCCATTTGGGCCCGCATGGCGGCAAGCACGGCTGGATTGGAATGACCAATGTTGGACACCATCGCCCCGGACGAGCCGTCAAGATAGCGCTTTCCGGTACTGTCCCACAGATAGACGCCTTCGCCGCGCTCGAGCATCGGGCGGCGCAGCCGCGTCTGATAGAAAAGATTGGATGCCCGCATCAGATTGTCCCGCCTTTGCCGCGATTTGAGCAAAGCCCGCGCGGCTTGGCAATCCTTGCCACCGCTTTGCGGGCGCCGACGAAAAAGGGGGGCAAATGGTGCTGCCAGAGAGGATTGAACTCTCGACCTCTCCCTTACCAAGGGAGTGCTCTACCACTGAGCTACGGCAGCCCTTTGAACGCGCGGACTTCTGCCATAATGAACTTTCAAGCGCAAGCACCAAGCACGCCAATGCCAGCGTTATCAGGGAGACGCCGAAAATGCAGAAAAAACCGGCCGGAAAGGCCAGTTCTGGCACAATAGCACGCGATCAGCGCTTGGCCGCACAGTTGAAGGCAAATTTGGCCAAACGGAAAGCCCAGGCGCGTGGCCGCAAGAATGAGCCGGATTCGCTCGCCAAGCCCGCCATAGAAGGCGGCGAAACCACCGAATAACCGCAAATCACCGGCAGTCCGGCGATTCTTGCGATGCCAAAAAAGGGTAGGCAGCCAAAGCGGGTCCGGGCGCGTTTACATTGCCTTGACCATTTCATTGAATCACCCGCCCGAATGCTCTAGAGCACCGCTTCAACGGCTGCCCTTTGGTTTGGACGGCATTGGCGGCAGCCTTGTCTGCGGATTGGATTGAGCATGGACCGTATCAGAATCGTTGGCGGCAATCAGCTGCACGGAATAATCCCGATTTCCGGCGCAAAGAATGCTGCTTTGCCGCTGATGATCGCGTCGTTGCTGACCGATGACACACTGACCCTCGAAAACGTGCCGCATCTCGCCGATGTCGAGCAGCTGATCCGCATTCTCGGCAATCACGGCGTTGATTATTCGGTCAATGGCCGCCGTGAAAAGCAGAACGAAGGCTATTCCCGGACAATTCACTTCACCGCCCGCAACATTGTCGACACCACCGCACCCTATGAGCTTGTCTCCAAGATGCGGGCGAGCTTCTGGGTCATCGGCCCGCTTTTGGCCCGAATGGGCGTTGCGCGCGTTTCGCTGCCCGGCGGCTGCGCCATCGGCACCCGCCCAGTTGACCTTTTCATCGAGGGCCTTCAGGCGCTCGGTGCACAGATTGACATCGACAATGGTTATGTCGATGCGAAAGCACCCAATGGAAGCTTGATCGGCAACCGCTACGTTTTCCCGAAAGTGTCGGTCGGCGCCACGCATGTCATGCTGATGGCTGCTTCCATGGCACGCGGCGAAACCGTGCTGGAAAATGCGGCCCGCGAGCCGGAAATCGTCAATCTCGCCGATTGCCTCAACCTGATGGGGGCGAAAATCAGCGGTGCAGGCACCTCGACAATCCACATCCAGGGCGTCGATCACCTGTCCGGGGCACGATTGGCCGTCATTCCGGACCGCATCGAGACCGGAACCTATGCCATGGCGGTGGCCATGGCTGGCGGCGAAGTGCAACTGCAAGGCGCGCGCGCCGATCTTTTGGAAAATGCCCTCGACATCATTCGCCAGACCGGCGCGGAAATCACGCCCAACAATCATGGCATCAAGGTCAAGCGCAACGGTTCGGGCATCAATCCGGTTGACATCACGACCGAAGTCTATCCGGGTTTCCCGACGGACTTGCAGGCCCAGTTCATGGGCCTGATGACCAAGGCCAAGGGCCGTTCGCGGATCACCGAGACGATTTTCGAAAACCGCTTCATGCATGTGCAGGAACTGGCCCGGCTTGGCGCCCATATCACGTTGAGCGGACAGACGGCGATTGTCGACGGGGTCGACACGCTGAAAGGCGCGCCCGTCATGGCGACCGATCTTCGTGCCTCTTCGGCACTCGTCATTGCCGGTCTCGCCGCCGAAGGCGTCACCGAGGTCAATCGTGTTTATCATCTCGACCGCGGATTTGAGCGGCTTGAGGAAAAACTGACCAATTGCGGTGCAGTTGTTGAGCGCATTTCCGGCTAAAGCTGGCCAGACCGTTGCCCCATGCCGCATCCCGTCCTAACAAGGGCAGAGACTTGCACTCCCGGACATAAACGCCAGCCATGACCGAAGCCAAAATTGCCGCACTGGACGCTGAAGACCTCGCAATCCTGTCTGCACAGGTGCAGGACGCCGTGCTGACAGTTGCCGACATTGCCTGGCAGAAATCCGCAGGCCGGATCGTCATTGCCATGAACCGCTTTGTGCGCGGCAAGCGCGGACTTTTCGGAATGCCTGACGAGCGCCGGCGTGCGGTGCTGCAGATCGACAAGGTTTCAGCATTCCGCAGCACCGGGATAGCAAAGCGGCAGGCTGAAGACGTGCTGGCGATCATGGCCCTGCGATTTGTGCCGGGCGAACTGCCGGCGGGAAGCATCGAAATCGTGTTGGCTGGCGGCGGCATGTTGAAAGCAGAGGCCGAGTGCATCGAAGTGCGGCTCACCGATCTTGGTCCGCGCTGGCAGGCGTCGTCCCGCCCTGCGCACGGGGTCTAACCGGAAATGGCGCTCTGGCTCGACACACGGGATTCGGATTTTGAGGCGCGCTTTGCGGCGCTGCTTTCGGCCAAGCGCGAGGTCTCAGAGGATGTTGACGTCATCGTCCGCGCCATACTTGATGATGTCCGACTGCGCGGTGATGCGGCCCTGTCCGAATATACGCTCAAATTCGACCGTTTCGATGTTGCCGCATTGCCTTTGCGGATCGACGAAACGGAAATCCAGGCGGCCTATGCGGGCGCCGATCCGGAGACGCTTGCCGCTTTGACCCTGGCTGCGGACCGCATTCGCGCCCATCACAGCCGCCAACGTCCGGCAGACGATTTTTATATCGACCAGATTGGCGTGGAACTGGGCTCGCGCTGGACTGCAATTGAAGCTGTCGGCCTGTATGTACCCGGCGGCACCGCTTCCTATCCAAGTTCGGTCCTGATGAATGCCATCCCGGCGCAGGTTGCGGGCGTGGACCGCATCGTCATGGCGGTTCCCGCACCTGACGGCCTGCTCAATCCGCTGGTTTTGGTTGCCGCAAAACTGGCTGGCGTCAGCGAAATCTACCGGATGGGCGGTGCCCAGGCAGTGGCGGCCCTTGCCTATGGCACGCAAACGGTAAAGCCGGTCTACAAGATCGTCGGCCCGGGCAACGCCTTTGTGGCCGCGGCAAAGCGCCGTGTCTTCGGCACGGTTGGCATCGACATGATCGCCGGACCGTCGGAAGTGCTGGTCGTCGCCGACCGCCACAACAACCCTGATTGGATCGCCGCCGATCTGCTGGCCCAGGCCGAGCATGACACCGCAGCCCAATCGATCCTCATCACTGATGACGCCGTTTTCGGCAGGGCCGTTGAAGCAGCAGTGCTGCGCCGCCTGACCGGCCTCGGCAGGCAGGAAATTGCAGCTGCCAGCTGGCGCGATTTTGGCGCAGTCATTGTTGTCGGGAACCTGAATTCGGCACTGCCGCTTGTTGACCGGATCGCCGCCGAACACGTTGAATTGGCCATGGGCAACGCCGAATCCTACATGAACGGCATTCGCAATGCCGGCGCGATCTTTCTGGGCGCCCATACGCCGGAAGCCATCGGCGATTATGTCGGCGGCTCCAACCACGTGTTGCCCACTGCACGTTCCGCCCGGTTTGCGTCCGGCCTTTCGGTGCTCGATTTCATGAAGCGCACATCAGTCCTCAAGCTCGGCCCCGGCCAGCTGCAGGCGCTGGGACCGGCGGCAATTGCCCTTGCCAAGGCAGAAGGCCTTGAAGGGCACGGACAATCCGTTTCCATTCGAACCAATGCCCGGTGATGATGATGGCGGGTGCATCGAAATCAAGGCTGGTCGATGTTGTGCTCGACGAAACCATCGGGCGCTCGACCCCGGATGTCGAGCATGAGCGCGCGGTCGCCATTTTCGACCTGATCGAGGAAAACAGCTTCAGGCCGGTCACCGATGGCGGCGAAGGGCCTTACAAGCTGAAGCTCTCTTTGGCCGATGCCCGGCTGGTTTTTTCCGTTTCGCGCGAAGACGGCATTCCTGTGGTCACCCATATCCTGTCGCTCACGCCTTTCCGCCGGATCGTCAAAGACTATTTCATGATCTGCGAAAGCTATTACGACGCCATCCGCTCATCGACTCCAAGCCAGATCGAGGCCATCGACATGGGCCGCCGCGGCTTGCACAATGAAGGCTCGCAGACACTGCTGGACCGGCTTGCAGGCAAGATCGACATTGATTTCGACACAGCCCGCCGCCTTTTCACCCTGGTCTGTGTCCTGCATTGGCGCGGCTGACGCGTGGGCGCAACGCACGCACCCGCGCAATCGCCTGAAGCAGGCCAGCCCAAAGCCGCCTTGCCCGGGGCCATCCTTTTTTTATGCGGCCAGAATTCAATCCGTTCGCCGATAGCCGAGCAGATTGCCCGCGCCATCCTTCCAGCCAGCGTTTATGTCGCTTCAGCTGGCGTCAAGGCCGGAGCCCGCGATCCCTTTGTGGATGCGGTTCTGGCAGAGGCCGGTCTTTCGCTTGGCGCGAGGCAACCGCAGGCGTTTGATGATTTGGAAGACGACTATTTCGACGTCATCGTGACACTTGCGCCGGAAGCCCATCACCTCGCCCTGGACCAGGCGCGCGCGGCGGCGGTGACTGTTGAATACTGGCCGACAGCCGATCCAACCACGGTGACAGGTTCGCGCGAACACATTCTTGCCGCCTACCGCGACGTGTTCAACCGTCTCAGGTCGCGCATCCAGTCAAAATTTGGCGTCTGAAACCCAAGTGCACCGCCAAAACAAGCTGTTCACAAACCGGAAGCAATCATATAGGTTCCGCGCGAAATTGCCGGTCAGGCAACATTGAATTCCGGCCATCGGCCGGGTTCGCTCTTGTTTTGGCGGGCCGGGCCAAGGCGGCCGGAAATGTTGGCGGGTCTTGGCGCTTTGCACGTATTCCGCACAGATTGAAGGTTGAGAATGCCAAAAGAAGAAGTCCTGGAGTTTCCCGGGTCCGTCACCGAATTGCTTCCGAATGCGATGTTTCGGGTCAAGCTTGAAAATGACCATGAGATCATTGCGCACACGGCAGGGCGCATGCGCAAGAATCGCATCCGCGTGCTGACCGGTGACAAGGTTCTGGTCGAAATGACGCCCTATGATCTCACCAAGGGCCGCATCACCTACCGCTTCAAGTAGGCGCAAAGCCACCATCCGACCGGAATGGCACGAGGACGCCGGACATGAGCGTATTCCAGAAACTCATCCTGGCGTCAGGTTCGCCGCGGCGGCTGCAGCTTCTGCAGCAGGCCGGCATTGAACCGGACAGCCTTTTGCCTGCCGATGTTGACGAGACGCCGTTGCGCGCCGAACACCCGCGTTCGCTGGCCAAACGCCTGTCCCGCGCCAAGCTCGACCGGGCCTTGGAAATCCTGAAGGCCGAACCGGGGCAAGAGGGCAGCTATGTGCTGTCTGCCGACACGGTTGTCAGTGTTGGCCGGCGGATAATGCCAAAGGCGGACCTTCTGGATGATGCGGCAAACAGTCTGCGCCTGCTTTCAGGCCGCACCCATCGCGTCCATACCGGTATTTGCATTGCTACGCCTGCCGGCAAAATCCGCCAGAAGCTGATCGAGACAAAGGTGCGCTTCAAGCGCCTGTCGCGCGAGGAGCTTGAGCACTATCTCGCCTCCGGTGAATGGCGCGGCAAGGCCGGCGGTTATGCCATTCAGGGGCTCGCGGGCACGTTTGTCGTCAAGTTGGTGGGCTCCTACACCAATGTTGTCGGCCTGCCGCTCTACGAAACGACGGCGCTTTTGGCAGGCGAAGGCTACAAGGTTCATTTCAATTGGCTTCAGGGAAGTCGGATTTCCTGAATATGGCCCAACCCGCAAATGTTACGCCGCTTCGGCCCAAACGAGCCTGCCCGGAATGCGGCCGCCCTTCGGCGCGCGACGTTTTCCCGTTTTGCTCGGAACGCTGCAAGGCAGTTGACCTCAATCGCTGGCTGTCCGGCAGCTATGTGATCCCGGGGGATGTGGCCGATGACAGCGAAGCGCCCGAAAGCTCTGGCGGCACGGACTGAACGGCAGCAAGCCGGCTGGCGAATAGCACAGAAAATGCGCCCGTCTTGTCTGGACAGGCTGGTTTTGCATGCTATAACCCCGGCGCTTTCAGCGGTTCACCAAGCCGCATCCTGTTTTGAAAGCCAGTGCCCAGATAGCTCAGTTGGTAGAGCAGCGGATTGAAAATCCGCGTGTCGCTGGTTCGATTCCGGCTCTGGGCACCATTTTTCATTAATGAAATGAATGAATTAGGTGTCAAACGCCTCTGCGCTTACAGGCGCGTTTTTGCGCTGGGTGTCACTTTGGGTGACAATCGGGTTGCGCTTGAATGAGGCGGATTGAGGCGGATTGGGTATCACAATCCGCGTGTCGGGGGTTCGAGTCCCTCTCTCGCTACCATCCCTCCATTAAACGGAGGGAAATCAGTATGATACTGATTAGTCTCAGTTTTTTCCGCACAGCTGGTACCTTTTGATGGTACCCCACGGGGATTTCCATGAGCAAAATTCAGTATGTCACAGGCAACGGTTCAACCCAAAAACTCAAAAGAAACGTGCCGCCTGATTTGCAGGCTATCGCAGGCAAATCCGCATGGGTGGAGAGGATTTCAAATCTACTGACCGCGAAGACAAAATAGAGGTCGCGATTATTTGCAATTTTTACCGATGACGAAATTGCCAAAATGCGGGCAAAACGGGCACCCTTGAGGCAGGCACCTTCATCAAAGGAAGTGTCGCTCGAACTCACCGCCGAAAAAGCCATGGAAATCGCAGTTTCCTACCTCAGGGATCGCGACGATCAGTGTCTGTCAAACGGCGCGTATTTCCTTGATGTCCCCAAGTTGGACGCCACTGAGTTTCTGGCCGAAGCATACGAAGACGTGCGGGCGGCCCGTCGCGCAGTCACGGGAGAGGAATGCCGAACTGACCCTATAGCCGTTAAACTGTTGCAGGAGCGCGGCTTAATTCCAGATCTTGCCGAGGCGCGCGCAGTTTCAAATGGCTGGCCCAAAGGCCTCGAGCAGCACCAGACATTTCAGCTTTTGTGCCAATTGATCGAGAAAGCTGAGCTTGCGATTGCCGAACGGCGCTTCAATTCGTGGAGGAACGGCATCTTGCCGCCGCTGGTTGCGGACTGGGCGCATGCGCCGCTGGCTGCAAGTTCGGATGGCTCTCGTCCAACGGGTAACCAATCTTCGGCTTTCACGATAGATAGCCTCATTAAGGCCTATTCCGACGCAACACGCGACGCAGTCTCACCCTCCCGGTTCTCTCAGCACAAAACTGCCTTTCGAATACTCACCGAAACGTTCGGTGCGAGCGCACCAATTTCGACCGTCACCCGTGCGGAAGCCCGCAAGGTTTTTAACCTGCTGCCGACAATTCCGGCCTATGCTTCACGCCACTAAGCAGGAAAAACGCCAGCGGACGCGGCAGCAAGTTTTGCCGCAGCGAAAGGCAAAAACGCAAATCGCCTTGATG
>JBATMU010000114.1:0-3354 GCA_049289995.1 Rhizobiaceae bacterium
GCACAACGGGTTGCCGCACAGCGGTGACAGGCGGCGTCCTGTCGCGGCCGTAACCGGTTCGGGCACGCTCTGCGTCAGCTTCCGCCGCCAACCAGCAAAGCCATGTCGCGGGCTTCGCCGGCCATGCCCGCAGCGACGCCGGCACGGTCGGCTTCCGGGCGGTTCTGGCTGACTTTCCATTTGCCGGAAATGCTGGTGATGTCGATTTCCAGTCCGACAATGGCCTTCAACTGCGCGGCAATGTAATCCTCGGGCGCATCGGTAACCGCCCAAGGTTCGGGGCGTCGGGTTTCATGGCGCGAGGTCAGCGCGGCCACCTGGCTGCGCAGCCATTCGGCGTCTTCCCTGACGATGACGCGGCCTTCCGCCTGCACCATGACGTAGTTCCATGTCGGAACGACCTTGCCGGTCTGGCCTTTTGTTTCATACCAGGATGGCGTGACATAGGCTTGCGGTCCCTGGAAAACGACCAGGACCTTGCGTTCCAGATGCGCGCCGAGCACTTGCCAATGCGGATTGGCGCGGGCGAGATGCACGCGCAGCCCGCCCAATTTCCCTTCTGTTCGATCCAACAGGAACGGCGCGCCGTCCGCCATCGGCGCTTCGTCCGGCATGCCTGAAGAGATCAGCAGGCCGAACGGATTGTGCTCGATTGCCTCATGCAGGATGTCGAGGCGCTCTTCCCGGAAGTGAACGGGTTGGTACATCGCGCCTTATCGCAGCCTTTTCGGGCGGCCTTCCGACAATTCGCCGGACAAGCGGCGGTCGAGATAATCCGAGCATTCGCCCATCAGCGTCTCGACGTCATTGGAAAAGAAGTGATTGGCGCCCGGAATGGTTTTCTGGGTGATGGTGATGCCCTTTTGGGTATGCAGTTTGTCCACCAGACCCTGCACGTCCTTGGGCGGGGCCACCTTGTCGGCGTCGCCATGCACGATCAGGCCTGACGACGGGCAGGGAGCCAGGAACGAGAAATCATACGTATTGGGCTGCGGGGCGACCGAAATGAAGCCTTCGATTTCCGGGCGGCGCATCAGCAATTGCATGCCGATCCAGGCGCCGAACGAGTAGCCTGCCACCCAGCATGTTTTGGATTCCGGATGCAGGGCCTGCACCCAATCCAGAGCCGCCGCCGCATCGGACAATTCACCGGCGCCATGGTCGAATTCGCCCTGGCTGCGGCCGATGCCGCGGAAATTGAAGCGCAACGTGGTGAAATCGCGCTTCTGAAACATGTAGAACATGTCATAGACGATCTTGTTGTTCATGGTGCCGCCGAACTGCGGATGCGGATGCAGCACGATGGCGATCGGCGCGCTCTTGATTTTCGAGGGCTGATAGCGGCCTTCAAGGCGTCCGGCGGGTCCGGTGAAAATGACTTCGGGCATGGTGGCTCCTGCCTGTCGAAACCGGAAAGGGAGACTGCCCGGACTTGACCGGCGGCATCCTGCTCCCTAAAACCAGTTTAGAATTGTTCAAAACTACAGCGAAATCCCGTTCCGGGTCCGCCAAGTGCGGCTAGATAGGACGGGAGGCGCTGCAATTTCAAGGAAATTGCGCGTTCGCCGGTTCAGGAAACGCCAGAATGTCCAGGCCTCGCGCCTATCTCGACTGGAATGCGACGGCACCGCTTCATCCCGAAGCGCGCGCAGCGCTGCTGGCAGCGCTAAATGCAGGCGGCAATGCGTCGTCCGTGCACGCCGAAGGCCGAGGCGCGCGCGCAGTGACCGAATCTGCGCGGCGCAGCGTGGCGGCCTTGTGTGGGGCCGATCCTGCCAATGTGACTTTCACATCGGGCGCAACCGAGGCAGCGACGTTTGCCTTGACACCCGATTGGCGGCTTGGACCAGCCATTGCCCGGTTTTCACATCTCTATGTCTGCGCAACGGATCATCCCTGCCTGCTGTCCGGCGGACGTTTTGCGCCGGACGCGGTAACGAAGATTGGTGTGGATGGACAAGGCGTGATCCGGCTTGATGCGCTTGAAATGGCGCTGGCAGGCCATGAAGGCGCGCTCGGCCTGCCGCTGGTTGCAGTTCATTTGGCCAACAATGAAACCGGACTGGTTCAGCCTGCGGCAAAAATCGCAGCGCTGGTTCACAAAGCCGGCGGCATTCTCATTCTGGACGCCTCGCAATGCGGCGGGCGGATTGATTGTGATATTACAAAGACCTGTGCGGATTTTCTCATCCTCTCTTCGCACAAGATTGGCGGCGCGCCGGGGTCCGGGGCGCTGGTTGGAAAGTCTGATCTCCTGCGGCCGGCGCCGCTGATTTCCGGCGGCGGGCAGGAGAAGGGCCGCCGGGCCGGAACCGAGAACCTGCCGGGGATTGCCTCTTTTGGCGCTGCGGCGGATGCGGCATTGGCGGACTTGCGCCGCGCCGGTGAATTGAAGGCCATGCGGGACCGGTTCGAGGCGGCCGTTCTGGCTGTTGCACCTGATGCCATCGTGCATTCTTCAGCAGCCGATCGGCTGCCCAATACGCTTTTCTTCAGCATGCCAGGCCTCAAGGCCGAAACGGCGCAGATCGCCTTTGATCTGGGCGGCGTGGCGCTTTCAGCCGGGTCGGCCTGTTCGAGCGGCAAGGTTGGCGCAAGCCATGTCCTGAAGGCGATGGGGGCTGCGGGCGAGGGCGCTTTGCGTGTCTCCATCGGACTTTCGACCACGGAAGCTGATCTTTCTGCCTTTTCCGCCGTGCTTTCCGAACTCGCCGCGAAGCGGAAAATCGGGCGGGCGGCGTGACGAATTGACCGGCGCACTTTGTAGTGCGGCGGTTTGGCACTATATTCAATGCGGGTTCGGTGATACGGGCCTGACGTCGACAACTGCCGGGCCTTGAACCCGGCAAGGATGGAGAACGCCTATGGCTGCGGTTCAGGAAACGATCGCGCAGGTCCGCAAAATTGACGTGGACCAATATAAATACGGTTTCGAGACCGATATCGTGTCCGAAAAGGCCCCAAAGGGCCTGAACGAAGACATTATCCGCTTCATTTCCGCCAAGAAGAACGAGCCGGACTGGATGCTGGAATGGCGTCTGGACGCCTATCAGCGCTGGCTGACCATGGACGAGCCGGTCTGGGCGCGCGTCGATTATCCGAAAATCGACTTCCAGGATTCCTATTATTACGCCGCGCCCAAGGGTCAGACCGGGCCGACGTCGCTCGCCGATGTTGATCCAGAGCTGCTCAAGACCTATGCCAAGCTTGGCATTCCGCTGAAGGAGCAGGAAATCCTGGCGGGCGTGCGCAAGCCGGGCGAAAAATCCAAATCGGAAGACGATGCCACGCCGTTCAAATCCGGCCGCGTGGCGGTCGATGCGGTGTTCGACAGCGTGTCGGTGGTGACGACCT
>JBATMU010000115.1:0-6055 GCA_049289995.1 Rhizobiaceae bacterium
TTGAAACGCCGCACGAAAAGCCGAGCTGGACGCTCAAGCCCAAGGCGGACAAGCCGCATGGCGCGCCGCAAGCGGAAAAGGCGTTTGAAAAGCCGCGCAAGCCCTTCAAGAAAAAGAACAAACCGAACGGCTAGAGCGTTTTCTCCGCACTGGCGGGCGTGCCGGTCAAGCTGCCAAAGTTGCGCATTGCGGCGTTTCGAGCCAGCCAGCTGCGCCTGCCAGGCCAAGCTTGTTCAGCGCCGGAAGGAAGCGGTTGCGCCGAGACACCTGGCCGAGAGCCGCCATGCCGACGCAATATTTCGAACAGCGCTTGACCGGATGCAGATGCAGGCTGCGCAGCACCTTGTCGGCGAGCCCGTTGCCATTGGCCGATTTGGTTTCGATGATGACCATGTCCTGATCAGCCTGACGGGTTTGGCCGCCGGCGCTGAAAATCAGCGATGCGTCGATGGTCATGCGTTCGCCGCCCTGGCGTGCGACCAGGGTAATGCGCTCGTACTGCATGGAAATAACCGGGAAAAGCGGCATGCCGAACGGCTTTTCATAGGCGGCGCTGTAACTCTGCTCGACGAAATCCCGGCCATTTTCGCCCATTCCGTCGCTGGCGGCATCGAGTTTCAGGCGCTTCTTGATGGTCCGTTCCGCCGGTCCCTTCAGCTTGATCTCAAGGAAGGACAGGCCGGCGTCGACATAGTCGCGGACCCGGATCTTGCAGCGCTTGCGGCGGCCTTGATGATGGTCGTGATAAGCCTGCAGGTTAGCATCATCATAATAGCGGGTGGCATAGGTGAAGGCGCGCTTGCTGCCGATCGTCAGCACATCAAAGCTTCCGGCCAGCAGGCCCAGCGCCTCATGAAGGCTTTTGAGCGGGATGACATATTTGTTGTCGAGGCGGTCGAGCATTTCGGCCTTGGCATTCAACTGGTCGAGCGAGACGGGCGTAAAACGCAGGAGGGATTCAGCTGTGCGGATGTTCATGACATTTATCCTCAAGCGCGGGGTTTGCGGAAAAAGACGTTCAGGCGGGCCATGTCGGTGATGTAGTCGAGGGCGACGATCTGGTAAGACATGACCTCGACGCCGAGGCGCTCGGTCAGATCACGGCGCATCAGGGCCGGGTCTGACAGGGCGTGCGCGTCGATCTTGTCCAGCGTGATCTTGACGCCATCGGCCGAGCGCAGGATGCGCGGATGGTCGAGGATAAAGGCGCCGATGACGACGAGGGCGGCAACGGCGCTGACCAAAGCGAGGTCGGTTCCAGGAATGGCGCTGATGACGGCGATCGAGACTGAACCAAAGAAATAGGTGATTTCGATCTTGCTGATCTGTTCGGAGCGCAGCGTGAAGAGCGCGAGGATGGCAAACAGGCCAAAGCCCGTGGCCATGCCGAACTCCACCGAAGACAGGATCGACAAGACGCCGAACGCAAACACGTTGAACATCGATGCGGCGGTGACCAGTTCCTTGTCGCGGTAACGGCGGAAATAGAGGCCGAACACCAGGGTCAGCATGGCGCCAAGGTCGATGGCCAGCCGAAACAGCAGGTCAGTTTTTGCGATGAGATCTTGAAGCATTTTTTCCCGTCCCCGATTTGATGGGTGCACTTTGCCCGGGAACGCATGACATCCGGCTGAGTTGCGGTGTCATCAAACTGTCATAAACGGCGCGGCCCTGCGGGAAGGACGTGCGAAATCCCGCAGTTGACGGCGGGCGGGCAGCGTGATCTCGTTCTTTAAAAAGGGAGAGGGACATGACCGGCACCGCAATCACCGTTCTCGGCCTTGCCGCCTGGACGCTGCTGCTTTTGCTGCTGATCGCCGCCATGCGCGTCAAACTGACCGTTTCCGGCGAGAAGAGAGCCAATTCGTTCAAGCCGACCGGCGAGGACATGACGCCGTTCGGCCAAAGGCTGACCCGGGCGCACGCCAATTGCTATGAGCATCTGCCGATCGCGCTGGCGCTTCTGCTTTATGCCATGCAGACCGGCAACACCTCGATGACCGACGCCACCGGGCCGGTGTTTCTGGCGGCCCGCATTGCCCAGACCGCGGTGCACCTCTATTCGGTGCGCAACCGCTATGTGACGATCCGCTTCGGATTTTTCGTGGTTCAAGTCTTGCTGATGGCCTTATGGATCGCCGCCTTGGCTTTTGGCTGATCCATCCCCCGCGCGGCATATGCGGACAGCGGCGGCCTGGCGCATGATGGCGGGGCAACCAATGGAGGTTTCGCCATGTTTCGCCTTGCCCTTTGCCTGATCGCGCTGATTGTCCTGCCCGCCCAAGCCGGCGCCGTTCCCAAGAGTTCTGGCGGCCAGACCTGCACGTCTTCCGGAACCAAAGCCTGTACCGGCAAGGAAAACGGGGTGAAGGTGAATTGTTCGTCCTGCGACTTCTGCACTTTCAATGTGTGCGAGCCGGTCGGCGGCGAGATAAAGTGCTTCACCAAAACCGAATTTTCCAATCCAACCGGCTGCACGCCGGCGCGGGTCAGCCCGAAAAACACCATCAAGCCGGGCGTGCTGGCGCCAAAGGCGAGAAAACTGCAGTAAAAGCCGCAGATCTCGCCCTTAAGGGCTTAATTGGTTCCGAATGGTCTTGCTAGCCAAATGCGGCCTAGCTAGCCTCTGCGACGCACATTGCAGAGGGAGAGTGCCATGCTGAAGAAATTGGGCTTTGCTGTTGTCATCGCCGCGATACCGAACGTTGCCAGCGCCGAGAGCATCCAGGAAAAAGTGGTGATCGGCGCAGCGGGGCAAACCTTTGTCGGCACACTCGAACTTCCGGCCGGCGATCCGGCCCCGGTTGTTCTGCTGTTGCATGGTTTTACCGGCTCCCGCGACGAGTTGCCCATCCCGAACACCAAGGAAGGCGTTTTCAGCCGGACCGCCCGGCTGCTGGCCGAGAACGGCTACGCCAGTTTGCGCATTGATTTCCGCGGCTCCGGCGAAAGCATCTCGGACATGACCTACGAGAAAACCACATTCGACGGGCAAGCAGCCGACGCCACAGCGGCAATTGACTATTTGAAATCCCTGCCGCGGGTCAAAGGCGATGATATTTATCTGATCGGCTGGAGCCAGGGCGGCCTTGTCGCATCGGCTGTTGCCGGGCGCGGCGGCAGCCTCGACGGCGTGGCGCTGTGGGAGGCCGTGGGCGATCCGAAGGCGACCTATGGCGGCCTGTTGACACCGGAAGTCCTGCAAAAGGGCATGGCGGCCAAGGCGGACGAAACCATCACCACAAAGCTGCCCTGGGGGGCGGACGTTTCGCTCAACGGCGCGTTTTTCGATGGCATTGAAACCTTCGATGCAATGAAGGAAATCGCCGCTTATAAGGGCCCGCTTCTGGTGACAAAGGGGACGAAAGACACAACTGTCCTTCCGCAAGTGGCCGACAATTTCATTGCCGCCCACGATGGGCCCGAGGAATTGTGGACTGAGGATATGGATCACGTGTTCAACGTGTTCGCCAATACCGACACGCTCGACAAGATGGTCGGTGCGACTGTCGGCTATTTCAAAGCCAACAACGACTGATCCTGCGAACCAACGCGCATAGGAACGGATGCCGAATTGCAAGCTTTGGCTGACCGCGCCGGAACTTCCTGCGCGGTCAAGCTGTTTCTGAATAGCGCCGTGACAGCCTAAGCCATTCTCTTTCCTGGCAACCTGCATGCGAAACGGCACTCACACTTTGCCGTCTGGCCAATTGCCGCGAAGCTTGGCACAGTTGCGGCAAATGGAGTGTGCGGCATGGCTGGACTAAAACCCTGGACGGAAAGCGCCCGGCGGCTTGTGGACGTGGCGACGGGCCGTGCGCCCGCCGATCTGGTCGTCAAAAACGGGCGCTGGGTGAACGTGCATTCCGGCGAGATCATCGCGGGCACCGATTTTGCCGTGGCCGACGGGCGGTTTGCCTATTGCGGGCCGGACGGCTCCCATTGCGTGGGTCCGCAGACACAAGTGATCGACGCGGACGGCCGCTATGTGATGCCGGGCCTGTGCGACGGCCACATGCATGTCGAAAGCGGCATGGTGACGGTTACCGAGTTTTGCCGCGCCGTCATTCCGCATGGCACGACGTCGATGTTCATCGATCCGCATGAGATCGCCAATGTTCTGGGCCTGCCGGGTGTGCGGCTGATGCACGACGAGGCGCTGGCCATGCCCACAAATGTCTATGTGCAAATGCCGTCCTGCGTGCCGTCGGCGCCCGGGCTGGAGACGCCGGGTGCGGAACTTGGTCCCGAAGATGTGGCGGAGGCCATGGCCTGGCCGGGCATTATCGGGCTGGGTGAAGTGATGAACTTTCCGGGCGTGGCTGCCAATGACCCAAAGATGGTCGATGAAATCGCCGCCACCGTGCGGGCCGGCAAGACGGTGGGCGGCCATTATGCGTCGCCCGATCTCGGGCCGCAATTTGCCGGGTATGTGGCGGGCGGGCCGCAGGACGACCATGAAGGCACGCGCATGGAAGACGCCATTGCCCGTGTCCGCCAGGGCATGAAGGCCATGTTGAGGCTGGGTTCGGCCTGGTATGACGTGGCCGAGCAGATCAAAGCGGTGACTGAAGCGGGCATTGACAGCCGCAATGTCATCCTTTGCACCGATGACTGCCATTCCGGAACGCTGGTTCATGACGGCCATATGGACCGGGTGGTGCGCCACGCCATTGCGCAAGGGCTGAAGCCGGTCACAGCCATACAGATGGCGAGCCTCAATACCGCCCAGCATTTCGGGCTGGAGCGCGAACTGGGTTCGGTGACGCCGGGCAGGCGGGCGGACTTCCTGATTGTCTCCGACCTCGCAGAACTGAAAATCGACGAGGTCTGGGCGCGCGGCGTCAAGCTGGCCGAAAACGGCGCACTGACGGCGGATATTCCAGCCTATGCCTATCCGGCCAGCGCCAAGAACACGGTGCGGCTGGGCAAGACGCTGAAAGGCGCCGATTTTGACATTGCCGCGCCGGCCGGGGCCAATTCGGTCAATGCGCGGGTGATCGGCGTCATTGAAAACCAGGCGCCGACCAAGGCGCTGGAACGGGTCTTGCCGGTTGAGGCAGGGCTGGTGGCCATGGACAGGGCGCAGGACGTTTGCCAGATCGCCGTAGTCGAGCGCCACAAGGCAACCGGCGGTGTGACCAACGCCTTCGTCTCGGGCTTTGGCTATGTCAAAGACTGCGCGGTGGCCTCGACGGTTGCGCATGACAGCCACCAGATGATCGTGGTCGGCACCAACAAGGCCGATATGGCGATGGCCGCCAACCGGCTTGGCGAGGTGGGCGGCGGCATGATCGTGGTTTCCGAGGGCCGGGAACTGGCATTGGTCGAATTGCCGATTGCCGGGCTGATGAGTGATGAGCGCGCCGAGATTGTCGCCGAAAAGGCCGGCCGCGTGCTGGCGGCGATGGCGCAATGCGGCTGTACGCTCAACAATGCCACCATGCAGCATACGCTGCTGGCGCTTGTCGTCATTCCGGAACTGAGGATTTCCGATAAGGGTTTGGTGGACGTGCGGACGTTTGAATTGGTGGATCTGTTTGTCTAAGCACAAATGAAAACGCGGCGGAAGCCGCCGCGTTTTGCGAAGTCAGATGATTTTCCTTAGAACCTGACGCCCGCCCGCAGGCTTACTTCGGTGCTGTTGGCGTGCCAGTCGATCAGCGGGCGCGTAGCGTCATCGCCCCTGAAAATGCGGTGGGTGACTTCGCCGCCGATAAACACTTTGTCGGTGACCATGACATCAACACCGGCCCCGAGAGTCAGTCCGGCGAGTGTAAAGTCGATCGCCGGGCCGTCGTCAAAATGGCCGACCATTCCGCCAATTGCGCCGAACACCAGCACACGGTCGGTGGCATAGCCGACCCTGGCCTTCAGGTCGATAAAGTTCGTGTACACCGAGTTCGGAAACCCCGTCATTGCGAATTTTCCGAACTGCGCAGCTAGCTCGCCGCCATAGACCAGATGGCCGCGCTGAACGTTATAGCCGACAAAGCCGCCGAACATGTTTCCTGCCTGCTGAGTGCCTTGATTGAAGACCACTCCGGCATTGGTG
>JBATMU010000116.1:0-4793 GCA_049289995.1 Rhizobiaceae bacterium
GCCAAAACCCGGCGCACGCCTGCAGCGTGAGGCGCAGGCCTCGCTGATCCGGCCCGACCATTTCGAAATGCCGCCTTTGCATTTCCTGTCCGAGCCCAAGAACGTGGTGCGCGATGCAAGCCTCTCCAAGGATGCGCTGGAGCAGAACGCCCGCATGCTGGAAGGCGTGCTCGATGATTTCGGCGTCAAGGGCGAAATCATCCATGTGCGGCCGGGCCCGGTGGTGACGCTGTATGAGCTGGAGCCGGCGCCGGGCATCAAGTCGAGCCGGGTGATCGGGCTGGCCGATGACATTGCCCGTTCGATGAGCGCCATTGCGGCGCGCGTGGCCGTGGTGCCGGGCCGCAACGCCATCGGCATCGAACTGCCCAATTCGACGCGCGAAACCGTCTATCTGCGTGAAATCCTCGCCAGCCGCGATTACGAGACGTCCAAGGCGCGGCTCGGGCTGGCGCTTGGCAAGACCATCAATGGCGAAGCGGTGATCGTTGACCTCGCCAAGATGCCGCATGTGCTGGTGGCGGGCACCACCGGTTCGGGCAAATCGGTGGCGATCAACACAATGATCCTGTCGCTTGTCTACAAGATGACGCCGGCGGAATGCCGGCTCATCATGATCGATCCGAAAATGCTGGAACTGTCGGTCTATGACGGAATCCCGCACCTTCTGACGCCGGTGGTGACCGATCCGAAAAAGGCGGTTGTCGCGCTCAAATGGACCGTGCGCGAAATGGAAGACCGCTATCGCAAGATGTCGAAGGTCGGCGTGCGCAATATCGACGGCTTCAATGCGCGCGTTGCCGAGGCCGCCAAGAGCGGCGAGAAAATCACGCGCACCGTGCAGACCGGTTTTGACCGCGGCACCGGCGAGGCCATCTACGAGACCGAGGAACTCGATCTCAAGGCCATTCCCTATATCGTGGTCATCATCGACGAGATGGCCGATCTGATGATGGTGGCCGGCAAGGACATTGAAGGGGCGGTGCAGCGGCTGGCGCAGATGGCGCGCGCCGCAGGCATCCATGTCATCATGGCCACGCAGCGCCCATCGGTCGATGTCATCACCGGCACGATCAAGGCCAATTTCCCGACCCGGATTTCGTTTCAGGTCACCTCAAAGATCGACAGCCGGACCATTTTGGGCGAACAGGGCGCCGAACAACTCTTGGGCATGGGCGACATGCTCTACATGGCCGGCGGCGGGCGCATCCAGCGCGTGCACGGGCCGTTCGTGTCCGACAGCGAAGTCGAAAAGATCGTCCAGCACCTCAAACTGCAGGGTGCGCCGGAATATCTTGACGCCATTACCGAAGATGACGAGGACGACGATGACGGCGCGGCCAGCGGGGTTGCCGGCGTGTTCGAGGACTCTGATGATCCTTATGACCAGGCGGTGGCCGTGGTGCTGCGCGACGGCAAGGCCTCGACCAGCTATATCCAGCGGCGGCTCGGCATCGGCTACAACCGGGCGGCCTCGATCATCGAACGCATGGAGAAGGACGGCATTGTGGGCGCCGCCAACCATGCCGGAAAACGTGAAATCCTCGTGCCGACCGAAGACGACAAGATGTGAGCGCCACGGGCGCAGCACGGTTCGGACAAACTCCGGCCCTTTTGCGCAGCTAGGGCTTTAAGCTGAACAAGACGGAGCGAGACCGGCATGACCAGTAAAGACATGTTTGCAGCGCCCGACCGGCGGCGCTTCCTGCTCGGCGGGCTGGCCATGCTGGCGCTTGGCGCACCGGGTGCGGCGGCGGCCTCCAACGGTACTTCGGCGGCGGCGCAGCGCATTGCCGATCATTTTGCCGGCGTCAAAACCATGCAGGGCGAATTCGTGCAGTTCGGCCCAAAGGGCGAGCAGACTGGCGGCAAGTTCTTCATCGCGCGGCCCGGCAAGGTGCGGTTCAATTATGAGGCGCCTGCGCCGTTCCGCGTGGTTTCCGATGGGAAGTCGGTGGTGGTCAGCAATACCAAGCTGAAAACCGATGCACTTTATCCGCTGTCGAAAACGCCGCTGAAGCTGCTGCTCGACGAACGCATGGATCTTTCGGCCACCAAGGTGAAAAGCGTCACCGAAGAAGCCGACCTGACGACGGTGAAACTGGCCGACAAATCGGTGTTCGGCTCCTCGACCATCAGCCTGATGTTCGATCCAAAGAGCTATGAACTGCGGCAGTGGACGATCACTGATGCGCAGGGCAAGGACACGACGGTGATGATCTTCAACGTCAAGACCGGGGTGGCGCTGAAGGCCGACCTGTTCAAGATCGACTACGAAAAGATCCGCAATATCGAAGCCCCGGGGAAATAGCGGAAAGACGGCTTGAGCATCAGCCGCCGTCCGGGCATGGTCGCGTCTCAAACAGGACGCCGCCATGACCTTCACGCTCGCCACCTGGAACATCAATTCGGTCCGCCTCAGGCAGGATCTGGTCGCGCGCTTTCTGGACATGCGGCGGCCGGACGTGTTGTGCCTGCAGGAGATCAAGTGCCAGGAAAACGAGTTCCCCGGCGAGGCCTTTGCGGCGCTAGGCTATGTGCACCAAGCCGTGCATGGCCAAAAGGGCTATCACGGGGTGGCCACGCTGTCGCGCCATCCGCTGGCGCTCAGCGAAAAGCGCAAGTTCTGCGGCATTGACGATGCCCGTCACATCTCGGCAGATGTGAAAGTGGGCAAGCATGTGCTGCGCGTGCACAATGTCTATGTGCCGGCAGGCGGCGACGAGCCGGATGCCGTGGCCAATCAGAAATTTGCCCACAAGCTGAAATTTGTCGACGAGATGCGCGGCCTGATCGCCGACAGTGCGGCCCATCCGTCCATTCTGGCGGGCGATCTCAACATTGCGCCGCTCGAGCATGACGTGTGGTCGCACAAGCAGCTTTTGAAAGTGGTCAGCCATACGCCCATCGAGACCTCATCGTTCGAGGCCATGCGCAAGCATGCCGGTTGGAGTGACCTGATGCGGCTTCACACGCCCGAGCCGGACAAGCTCTACACCTGGTGGAGTTACCGCTCGGCGGATTGGCAGGCGGCCAACAAGGGGCGGCGGCTCGATCACATCTGGTCAAGCAAGGGGCTGGAAGACAAGCTCAGGACCATTGAAATCCTGCGCGAGGCGCGCGGCTGGGAGCGGACATCGGACCATGTGCCGGTGATTGCGCGGCTGGCGCTTTAATCCGCCATCCGTGCGCCAAGGGCGGCGGCTTCGTCCATCATGGATGCGAGGCGGGCGGCGAGGCGGTCATGCAGGCGCTGGGCCAGGGCCGGATATTCCTCGAGGATGCGGCGGAACTGGCTGCGGTTGAGGCGGATGAGGTCGCAGGCCGATTCGGCCATGGCGTCATTGGGGCGCGCGGATTCGGCAACGAGCGCCGTTTCGCACAAGACGGCAGGGGCGGTCAGCAATTGCAGCACGCGGCGCGAGCCGCCGCGCTCGCGGCCAAGACTGACCGACCCGGCGACCAGAACATAGCCGCTGTCGGCCGGATCGCCCTCTGCGAAGAGCTGTTTGCCCGCCTGCAGGCGCAGCCGTTCGGCGCCGAACGCCAGAAGCCGCAGCTGTTCGTCGGTGAACCCGTCGAACAGGCTGACCCGCGAAAGGCTGCGGATATCGTCTTCCAGCGACATTCGGTTCCCCCGAGGACCGGCTTAGAGCATGATGCGCTCAAATGGAATCGTTTCAACTTGGTCTTTTGCGTCCCGGGCAGCGCCGCGCACGGCTAACGGCATTCATGCCGCTTCGCCGCCCGCTCCTTGCCGAACCACAAAATCCCGGCGTTCAAACGCTCCCATTTGAACGCATCATGCTGCAGGCAAGCCGCGTCCGCCATCAGGGCACGAGCTTGTACCCGCCGCTTTCTGTCACAAGTATTTCCGCATTGGAAGGATCGCGTTCGATCTTCTGGCGCAGGCGGTAGACATGGGTTTCCAGCGTATGGGTGGTGACGCCGGAATTGTAGCCCCAGACTTCCTCCAGCAGCACGTCGCGGGTGATGATCTTGCGGTCGGCGCGGTAGAGATATTTGATGATCGCCGCTTCCTTTTCGGTGAGCCTGATCTTGCCGCCGCGCGCATCGACCAGCAGCTTCTGCCCGGGCTTGAACGTATAGGGGCCGACTGCGAAGGTGGCGTCCTCGCTTTGCTCGTGCTGGCGCAGCTGGGCGCGGATGCGGGCCAGAAGCACGGCAAAGCGGAACGGCTTGGTCACATAATCATTGGCGCCGGCCTCAAGGCCGAGAATGGTGTCGGAATCGGTGTCATGGCCGGTCAGCATGATGATGGGCGCGCGGAAGCCGCCCTTGCGCAGCATTTTCACCGCTTCGCGGCCATCCATGTCAGGCAGGCCGACATCCATGACCAGAAGATCGATGATGCCGCCGCGCGCCGCTGCGATGCCCTTGGCGGCAGTCGCTTCGTTGAGCACGGAAAACTCTTCGTAAAGCGCCAATTGCTCGACAAGGGTGGAGCGAAGGTCGTCATCGTCATCGACCAAAAGGATTGTCCGGTTGCTCATGCATCCTCCTTGGGTGGAAAGCCGGTGATTCGCCCTTGCGGCTCATGGTCCCGTTTCCGGGCGCGTTTGGCAAATGCGCCGGTTGACCCGGGCGCTGAATACAGGGAAGTCTCAGCCGGGCACAGGGCCTCACGCTGATTTGACCGCAGGGAACAATGTTTGCCGCCTTTCGTGATCGCTCCGGATTTTTGAAAACACTGATTGTGCGGGCCCGGCCGGGCAAGCCGCAGCAGGGCGTGCTGCAGGCGGGTCCGGTCAGGCTTGCCTGCGCGCTGGGGC